>CAMWLY010000034.1 GCA_947175145.1 uncultured Muribaculaceae bacterium
ATTACTTACATCTACCGCTAAAACAAGCTAAAAAAATCTGAAATCTAATCCTAAAGCATAATATCTGAAATCTAAAATCTATAAAGTATGGAAAACCTTACGACACTGGTCGACTGGTCGCGACTCCAATTCGCGCTGACCGCCATTTATCACTGGCTGTTTGTGCCGCTTACACTCGGTCTGTCGGTGATAGTAGCCGTGATGGAGAGCATCTATCTCCGCACCCGAAGCGAAAAGTGGCTTGCCACCACAAAATTCTGGATGACCTGTCTGGCCATCAACTTTGCCATCGGTGTAGCCACCGGTCTAATACTCGAGTTTGAGTTCGGCACCAACTGGAGTAACTATTCATGGTTTGTGGGCGATATATTCGGAGCCCCGCTCGCCATCGAGGGTATCATCGCTTTCTTCCTTGAAGCCACCTTCGGTGCGGTGATGTTTTTTGGTTGGAACAAGGTATCACCCCGTTTTCACCTCGCAGCCACATGGCTTACAGCCATAGGTGCGTCAATCTCAGCCTTCTGGATTTTGGTAGCCAATGCATGGATGCAGTATCCCACAGGAATGACATTCGACATCGACCAGGTGCGCAATGTGATGACCGATTTCTGGGCACTCTTCTCACCTGTAGCCCTCAACAAATTCTTCCATGCAGTGTTCAGCGGCTGGGCGCTCTCCGGCATATTTGTGATTGGAGTAAGCAGCTGGTTCCTCTATAAGAAGCGCAACCAGCAGATGGCCATCAGTTCCATCAAGACCGGCGGTTGGCTGGGTCTTATAGGTCTGCTTCTCTGCATGTATACCGGCGATGGCTCGGCTGTAGAGGTGGCTCGCACACAGCCCATGAAACTCGCGGCCATGGAGGGTCTTTACAAAGGTGAATGCGGCCAGCCGCTCGTGGCAGTGGGCCTGCTTAATCCCGACAAACTTCCCGGCGACTCCCTGACAGACCCATACCTCTTCGAAGTGTCAATCCCGAAAGGTCTTTCGATACTCGCATATCATGATCCCGACATGTTTGTGGCCGGAATCGATGACCTTATCGAAGGTCGTCAGCTTGATGCCGAGGGGATTCCTGTAGAGGCGGTAAGTTATGCCGAGAGAATCAAGCGTGGCAAAAATGCACAGGCCATGCTGCGCGAATACTCTGTGGCTAAACAGGCCGGAGATGCCGGAGCCATGGCCAAAGCGGAGAAAGCCTTCAGAGCGGATTACCCCTATTTCGGTTATGGCTATTTCAGCTCAGCCTCGCAGGCAGTGCCGCCGGTAGCGCTGACATTCTACTCATTCAGGGTTATGGTGATTCTGGGCAGTTTCTTCCTGCTGCTTTATATAGTAGTGCTCTGGCTTGTATATAAGAAAGAGGGTTATTTCGAGAAAGCGAAATGGCTTCAGTGGGTAGCCATCATCTCGGTGCCGCTCATGTGGGTATGCTCCGAGGCCGGTTGGGTTGTAGCCGAGGTCGGACGCCAGCCCTGGACCGTTCAGGATCTGCTTCCGGTGGGAGCCGCAATCTCCGACGTGCCTGTCGGTTCGGTAATCACCACTTTCTGGATTTTCGCCGGAGTATTCACCCTGCTGCTGATTGCCGAAGTCGGCATCATGCTCCGCTGGATCGGCGGTTATTCTTCAAATAAGTCTGTCACGAAATAACACCCAATTATTATGTCACTTACATTTCTTCAGAATTATTGGTGGATGATCATATCTATCCTGGGCGGAGCCCTGGTATTCCTCCTTTTTGTGCAGGGTGGTCAGACACTTCTCATAAATATCCCCAACCCTGAATGGCGCACCAAAATCATAGATACACTCGGCAGCAAGTGGGAAATCACATTTACCACGCTTGTCACCTTCGGCGGAGCCGCATTTGCCTCCTTCCCACTATTCTACTCCACAAGTTTCGGCGGTGCCTACTGGCTCTGGATTCTGATACTATTCACATTTGTGGTTCAGGCTGTCAGCTATGAATACCGCCGCAAACCGGGCAATCTGCTTGGCCGTCCGGTTTATGACTGGTTCCTCTTTATCAACGGCACAATCGGTTGCATTCTGCTCGGAGAGGCGGTGGCCGGATTCTTCTTCGGTGCTGAATTCACGGTGACCCGCGGCAACCTCGTGTCTGATTCGCTGCTGCCGGTAATCTCCCGCTGGGACAATCCGAGTCATGGCTTGGAACTTATCTTCAATTTCCCTAATATATTGCTCGGCATTGCAGTGATGCTTCTCGCCCGCTGCCTTGGTATCCTCTATGTGATAAACCGTGCAAATCCTGAAGCCGATTTCCGCCGCTGGCTGATTATCCGCCTATGGATCGCCACACTCGCATTCCTGGTATTCTTCCTCGGCTTCCTGGCGATTCTTTTCACCACCGACGGCCTGACAGTAACCGGCTACACTCCCTCGGGCATAGATTATGAAATCACCCCCTTCAAGTACTGGTACAACCTGATTGGCTCATGGTCGATTCTGATACTGATTCTGGTCGGGGTGGGCAATGTGCTCCTCGGATTGCTCGCCACTCTGCTGCGCAAGGGGTATAAGTCCGGAATATGGTTTGCCGGCATCGGCACATTCTTCACGGTGGTTGCGCTGTTCTGGATAGCAGGTTACAACAATACCCCCTTCTATCCTTCGGTGACAGACCCCGCATCATCGCTGACTATCTATAATGCCTCATCATCGCATTTCACACTGCAGTGCATGTTCTGGGCCTCCCTCTTCGTTCCGGTGGTGATATGGTATATCACCTACGTATGGCGACGCATGAAGTAAAAAGATATTCTTTATGAAAAAGATATATATAATACCTATTATTGCTCTTATGACCGCATGTGGCGGTCATAAGAGCAATTCTTCTTCATCTGACACTGATTCGCTGCCGGTAGCCGAACAGAGCGCTCCTGAAGCCGCATCTGAAGTATATTCGCTGACTGCGGATTCTATCGGCCCGGTGAGGGTTGGAGATGCAGTGGCATCGCTGCCTCAGGCTGTGGCAAATCTATATGATTTCGTGCTTACCACTTCGACTCCCGATGCAATGGCATATACCTTTCTGCTGCAGGATATACCCCAGTTCACCATCTATGATTTTATGGACGGCAGAGTTGATGTGATAGCTCTCGAGGGGGATGCCCGGGGTGTGGTGACACCGTCGGGTATGATTCATGTCGGAGAACCCTTTACCAAGGTTCTGGAGCTCGACGGCGTGGTATCCGAATTTGCAGCCATCGATGACACCGGAATCTGGTACTGGAAATGGCATGACTTATATTTCGGAGTTGATGAGACCGAGATTGGGGAGGAGCTGGCAGCGGCGCTTTGCGAAGGTAAGCTCCCCCCGGCCGGCAAGCTATTCACCACATCGGTACGCATCGGCTACATCGCCACCGGATTACCCTTTTGATCAGAACTGCCTGGGGTAAATCATCATCAGGTTGTGGCTGCTGAAGTTGCGCTGCAGATATACCGGCAGCTGATCCAGCTCCGGAGCCGCCGAGATAGAACCCTTTCTTGCCCCGATAATCACAAGCAGATCCTCGGGTGCCACATAGGCCGTCTTGGTTATGAAATCATCATAGGAATCAAGCAGTTCCCACTTCACTCCGACCTCGATGCCATCTTCATGCATCGCGGTGCGAATATAGTCCACTGTCTCGGCAAAGGCCACAAATGTGATCACAGCCTCGATATTGGCGGCCAGAGTTGTGACCCTTGTAACCCAAAGATGGAAACCGGTCTCGAACTCGGCTTTCTGAGGAACGACCACACATATTCGGGTAACGGTATCTACCGGCAGAAACGAACGCGATATGATAATCATACGGTTCGTTTTTTGTATAATCTGCTCTATCAGCGAACCGAAGAATGTATCGACTATACTGGCTTTGCGGTGCATACCGATAATAAGGTCGGTAGCCTCCTTTTCTACCATATAGTTACCCATGGCGTTGGCCACATTAATATCGAACCTCTCCTTCTGTTTGACTTCTACCTCCATGGCTTCAGCAGCGTTGGCCACTATCTGCTGAGCCTCACGCCCCATGGCCCTGGTGGCCCGGTCATCGCCGGTGCGCACGAACAGCACACGCATCGGATTGTGGTTAAGTCGGCTGCGCATGAATAGCGCCACCCTGGCGAGTCCATCGGCGGTTATCGGATTGCTCACCGACACGATCTGGCGCGCATACTCGGTTTCGCCTACCTGCTCCTGATCCAGATCGCGCTGTGTCAGCCTGATGCGTAGGCGCTTGGCTGCACGCTCAGTGACTACCGATGCCACTATGCAGCAAATCAGAATCATCACCACGGCA
This sequence comes from uncultured Muribaculaceae bacterium, assembly GCA_947175145.1. Lineage (GTDB taxonomy): Bacteria > Bacteroidota > Bacteroidia > Bacteroidales > Muribaculaceae > Lepagella. The sequence continues at coordinate 4,314 of CAMWLY010000034.1, forward strand.
CCATTCATGAAATCCTCGGAGAGCATGCCATACTTATAGCCGATCATGGTTGCTGCAATGGTGGCGGCAGCTTTGCCACCACTCAGCCCGAACATCAGCAATCTCTCGGTGCGGTCGAGCAGAAAGATTCTCTGCGCGGCGAAGGCGGCGATCCACTTGGTGCTGAGAGCCACCACCGTCATGTTGAGCACCACCCAGAGCACATCCCAACCGCGGAAAATCACCCCGACATTGATAAGCATTCCTACCCCTATCAGGAAATAGGGTATGAATATGGAATCGCCGAGAAATCTGATATTCTTCATCAGCGCGGAGCGAGCCGGAATCATCTTATTGAGCACCAGACCGGCATAGAAAGCTCCCAGGATTGCCTCCAGGCCGATAATCTGCGCCAGCAGGGAGGCGATAAATACGAGTGCGAGGATAAAGATATATTGTGCTACCGGATCGGAGTTGTGCAGGAAGAATTTGCGGGTGACCCAAGGGAAAATGATGCCTACCACCGCGCAATATATAGCTGTCATCAGAAGCAGCTGCATCATGGCCGAGACCTCAAACACTCCTGTAAGTTTGGTCTGCACCACGGCTGCCAGACAGAGCAGCGCGAGCATGACCGCCACTATAGTGCCGCACACTGCAATCACGGCACCGCGGGTGTTCTGAAGTCCGAAGCGGCTCACCACCGGGTATGATACCAGTGTGTGCGAAGCATACATAGAGGCTATAAGCAGAGCGGTATCCCACCCCACTCCGAATGCCCATCGGCTTCCGAGCAATCCGCCTATAAGGGGAATCGTAAATGACAGCAGTCCGAATACCACACCGCGGCGGTATTGCTGCCGCAGATGAAACATATCTATTTCAACCGCAGCCTGAAACATGATATACAGAATCCCGACCTCACCGAAGATCCGGAAACTGGCGTCACGTTCCAGCAATCCGAATCCGTAAGGACCCACAGCGATACCGGCGATAATCATGCCCACCACAGGAGGTATCCGCAGGCGGCGAAACACCACCGGACCGAGCAGGATTATAACCAGCACCAGCAGGAATATGGAAACCGGGGAAGTAATCAAGATCTGTATTTCTTTACTTATTTGAAGAAGAGATTGTAAGCTGCGCTGTCGGTTCGGCTTTCCACCTCTTCGGGAGATACACCGAGAGTAGCGGCTATGCAGTCGCGGATAAGTGGAATCCGGGCGCTCTCATTGGTTCTGCCGCGCAGTGGCGCAGGTGAGAGCCAGGGAGCATCAGTTTCAAGAAGCATTCGGTCAAGGCCGATTACCGGTAGCGCTTCGCGCACTGCGGGAGCATTCTTAAAGGTTACCACACCATTTATGCCGAACAGGGGGTCGCAGACCTCGCGTATTCTTCTCACCTCCTCCGGACCGCCGGTGAAGCTGTGGAATATCAATTGCGGGAGTTCACACTCATTTTTCAGTTCCTGAAGCACTTCGAGGGTATCATCAAGTCCCTCGCGGCAATGGATTATTACCGGCAGTGAGTGCTTGACGGCCCAACGCAACTGCCGGGCGAAGGCTTCTCTCTGCTCGGCGCGTTGCGATGCATCATGATACAGGTCAATACCCACCTCACCTATTGCCGCGAAGTCACCGGGGAGCATCTGCTCCATGCGGTCGAGTTGCGCGCGCCAGTCACCTTCGAGGTCTGTAGGGTGCAAGCCGAGAGCGAGCCGGGTATTCCGGGGGAAAGCCTCATGCAGTTTCCGCATAGCGGGCAGCGAATTTTCATTCACGCAGGGGAAAACCATGCGGGTCACACCAGCTTCGATAGCCCGGCCGGCAGCCTCGACACCATAGTCGGGGAACACATCGGGCATATAGATATGTGTATGGGTATCGGTCATTTGCGTCGTCCGGTGAGTTTTTCCACGAGCAGTCTGAATGGTTCGCGGGCTGATTCCGGGAGCGAAGTTGACTTCAGCGCAGCCATGGCGCGCGCACTGTAATGCGCGATTGCCTCGCGGCACATATTCGCCACTCCAAGCCTGTCGTATAGTCTGGTCACAGTCTTCACCTTGCTGTCACCAGCGGGCAGATTGAGCGCGCTGCGCAGTGCCTCCGCCTCGGGAGTAGCCGTGGCAAGCGCCGACAGCAGCAGATATGTTTTCTTATTGTTGTTGATATCACCGCCGATCGGTTTGCCGAAGGTGGAAGCATCGCCATACACATCGAGGTAGTCATCTTGAATCTGGAACGCCACACCGAGCATCACGCCATATTCCGCCATATACGCGGCATCGGCTTCCGAGGCACCGCCGATCAGAGCGCCGATGCGGGCAGCGGCGCCTATCAGGTGTCCGGTCTTGTCGGTAACCATGCGCAGATAATCATCGAGTTTCACATCAGAGCGCGATTCGAAATCCATGTCGAGTCTCTGACCCTCATACACGCGGAGAGCCATATCGTTGAATGTGGCGAGCACCGGGCGCAACAGGTTATCGGGCACTTCAGCGACCTGCTGAGTGGCGAGTGTGAGCATGGTGTCGCCCGAAAGGATGGCGGTATTGGTATCCCACTTCACATGGACTGTGGGGCGACCGCGACGGATGTCGCTGCAATCCATCACATCATCATGCAGCAGAGTGAAGTTGTGAAACAGCTCCAGACCGAGGGCAGCAGGCATAGCGTGCGACATATCGCCCCCGAAGGCTTCGCATGTCATCAGCGTCAGCGACGGGCGGAGTCGTTTGCCGCCGGCTGTCATGGCATACTCTATCGGTTCATACAGTCCGGCGAGCGCACCGCCGGGAAGATGCAGATTATGGAGAGCGCCCTCAATCAGCGGACTATAATCGGATATTTTCTTATTCATAATTAGCGAATTTCCTGTATATCTCTTCAGGCACATCAGTGCCATGGTCTATATTGAGCACTGTGTGGAATCCTGTGATAAACCTGCGATACATGGCGGTGTCTGTGCCACACGCTTTCTTGAATTCCCTGAGTTCCTTCTCTACCTGAGCGGCATTTTTATTGTCATCGCGGATATTACCCATATACTCAAGTCCGAGGCGATAACCGAGGCGCTGCGGGTCTTCGGAGCCGGCAAGAAGATATAGCCTGACTTTATCAGCGAGGGGGAGTCTTTCAGCCAGGGCATCATACTCGGTGCAGAAGAGGTCGAGTTCCTCACCGTGGAGTACTTCGTAGGCATGATTGGTGGCGGTGGCTAAGGTGTCTATGCGCGCAGATTTATTGATATCGAGGGCGCCATAGATGATAAACCGGGCCAGTGAGTCTGCGGGAATCCTGGATTTGAGCCAGTCTATTCGGCCGGCATCACCGATTTTATTGAAATTTTCCGGAAATTGGGAATCTGATTCAGATTTACCCCGACAGGATAAAAGAATTATGGATAGCAGGAGAGAGTAGGAAAGTAGATGCTTCATAACCGGGTGTGATGAGTTAGGGTTATCAATTTGCAAAGATAACTCTTTTCAAATATCTCCGCAATAGGTTTCACAACATCGTATCTCCGATGCTCATAGATTGCTATATCTCTCTACCCCAGGCAAATGCCTGGGGTTAACCACAATTACGCGCCCTCCGGGCGCTTTTCTTTAGGGGTTATTGGGGATTTCGGGGGATTTAGCTAATTTTGAAGATGATTATGGATAGAAGCAATTATCAGGCTTTGGGCGCGCAGATAGATGCAACTTGCTCCCGATTATCCGCGACCAACAACTCACAACCCTCAGCGGCCATCAATAACTGGTATCTGATTACAGATGCCAACGTGGCTCATGCTCTGCGCCCTCTGATCGAGTCTTCGCAATTTCTATCCCATGCACCCGGCTTCATCGTAACTCCCGGTGAAGCCAACAAAACCCTCTCCACAGCCACCGCGATTTGGGAATGGCTTTCAGCTTCAGGCGCCACCCGACATTCGGGTATCATAAACCTCGGCGGTGGCATGATTACAGACCTCGGCGGTTTCACAGCCGCTTGCTTTAAGCGCGGTATCCCCTTTGTCAACATTCCGACTACCCTGCTCGGTGCCGTAGATGCCTCCGTGGGCGGAAAAACAGGCGTGAATCTTAATACCCTCAAAAATGAGGTGGGGGCTTTCGCGCGTCCGGCAGATGTGGTGATCAGCAGCCTGCCACTCTCTACTCTTCCTCACCGCGAATTGCTCTCGGGCTATGCCGAGATGGTCAAGACCGGACTTATAGCAAGCCGAGAACTTTGGCTTGACATGCTCCCGCCGCATCAGGTGCTCGAGGACTCCCCACTATTGACAGCTATTATGCAGCGATGCGTGGACTTCAAACGTGAAGTTACCGATGAAGATGCACGCGAACATGACCGCCGGCGCATTCTGAACTTCGGACACACTGCCGGACATGCGTTTGAATCACTATCCTACAGACGCAATCAGCCTCTCTCTCACGGTGAGGCTGTAGCCTTGGGCATGATTACGGCCCTGGTGCTCAGCAACCTGAAACTGCAGATGCCCACCGACACGCTGCACACTTATATCAACTCTGTTTACAAGGCCTGCTTCAAACCGCCGGTTTTCGGGTGCAAGGATTATCCGGAGTTGCTGGAGCTTATGGCTCATGATAAGAAAAACACCCGGCATGACAGCTTTAGTTTTGTACTGCTTCGCGAGCCGGGAGTTCCCGTCTGCGGTTGCGAGACAACTGCCGATGATGTCCGAACTGCTCTTGATGTGACTCGCGATTTAATTGGGATTTGAGGTGATGAAGCGCGCGATATATAAGTTTCTTGCCAAATGCGGTATTTTCGCTTGTATAGGTCTTGCGGGAGTTATCGCCGCGGAACTATATGTCAGGTTCTGCATACCCACGCCTCACGATGCAAAGCGCATATCAGTGAGCCGATTCGGGGCCGATACGGAGACTTTGCTTCTCGGTCATTCCCATTTCTATTATGGTGTGGTGAGCGATTCACTGACGCACACTCTCAACATGGCTATCCCGATGCAGAATCCTGAGTATGATGTCAGGGTGCTGAGTCACTTCGTGGATTCTCTGCCGAATCTTAAGCGAGTGCTTCTCAGCATCGGTTGGTTTTCATTTTTTGACCCACCGATTGAGGAGAGTGATGCCCCGGGCGCCGAGACCTCGTATAAGATTCATGAGGGTATTGACAAATATGGCGATTTCTCGCTTCAAAACCTTGAGCTATACTACCGCAGCGGCTTTATCCGCAAATTGAAGCGACACCCGCAGCTCCCCTCCCCCAAAGGGTTCGGGCCCGATTATAAGGAAGCCGCCACAAGTGAAGCCCTTGAGCTGGATGCTCCGATAGCGGCTGCGCGGCATCATGTGATGCAGCTCGGCTATGAGGATTATAACCGATATTGGACAGATAGCCTTGTGCGCCTTTGCAAATCGCGGGGTTGGGAGCTTGTCTTTGTGACTACTCCCCTTTCAGCGGCGTATCGCCGCTGCATGACTACCGGGGAAGTTGAGGCTACAAAGCGGATTTTAGGCGACTATAAGCGCGATTATGGCATAGAGTGGTGGGATTTCAGTGAAGATGACAGGTTTGAGGATTCCGATTTTCACGATTCCGACCATCTGAATTCTGCCGGGGCGCTTAAGTTCACAAGGATTTTAGGCGGTAACAATTAACAATGCACAATTAACAATGCACAATTAACAATTAACAATTAACAATTAACAACTGGCAAGGAGTTATCTTAAATCTGAAATCTGAAAAGCGCCCGGAGGACGCTTTATAGGTATATTTAGAGATGGGCGTACCTTTCAGGCACTTCTTTTTTATTAGACCTTTATCCCCCTGTGGCGCACCTCTACGAGGTTGCTTGCCGGGGGTTGTGTGGAGATTGTTGCCCTCATACGAGGCAACCTGTACGCTTCGCGCACTCTTTAGCGCCCGGAGGGCGCTATTTAGATTTTAGATGTAAGATATGGCATCGGAAAAGTCCGATCGATGGCTGTAAACAGCCGCCTCTAAGACAAAAAAAATTTCTGATGTCAGATTTTAGGTTTTAGATTGTTAATTGTGCTTTGTGCTTTGTCCGTTGTGCATTGATCATTGTCAATTGATCTATGATCTTTGATCATTGTTCATTTGATTAGTGAGAGGAGTTGGGGCGGGGTCATGGTCTCGGCTTCGGAGGCGAGTATCGACAGACGGCAGAAGTCAGTGACCCGGGCACCGGGTATTATGCTCTGCTTGATCTCGGCCGGCGTGGGAACCTTGTCGAGGGCAGCATACTCCTCAAACGTCCACTTGGTAAACACCGAGTTCTCCGACAGTCCCTGCCGGTTCAACCACCAACCCTCACCGATATACTTGGGCTTGGTATTCAGATTTATGTCTGAAGGTGCCGGGAAATAGGTCAACACCCCCTGAGGATTTATGGTTACGGCTACCTTATCGGAATAATCTCCACTCATCTTAAACAGCGTGGCTTTGATGACCGCACTGAGCGGCCTTGAATCCAGATATGCACCCGGAGCTATGCTTACCGGTGCCGCCACAGCTTGCGGTGCAGCAGTTTCGGCAGATTGATTCATCGTTTTATTTGAGCATGAACTGAATAGAGATACCCCCATGCATGGTATTAAGGCGAGAGTGATATATTTTTTCATCGTGAGCGGTATTTCGTGAGGTTAGGAAAATATTGTTTTTGCGAATATACAAAAAAAATTGGCAGGTGCTGATGCACCATGCCAATTTATATTTGAAAAGTATTTCTATCTCAGATTAGCGAACGATAGTCTTTGAAGTCTTGCCGCCTTTCTTCACGATTACGAGTTCACCGGCTGCGGGGTTGGTAACTTCGAGACCCTGGAGGTTGAAGTAGCGGGGAGCCACGTTGTTGTCGTCAGCGATAGAGTTAACCGCGCCGAATCCATCGGGAAGTTCGATAGTATAAGAGATCTTCACCCATTCCTTAACTGTTCCGTCGGGATTCTTCTCTGCAGCGAAACCATAGCGGCCAAGAGGATTACCTGTCTCACCGAACCACATGTTGCGGATAGTGATAGTGTTGGTATCTTCATCGTAAGCTGAAAGTTCACGACCTACAGCAGCAAACTCATTGTAAACGTCGTTGGTGTCATAGTCTTCGATGCTAACCATGAAGCCCTCTTCGTTGTAGGGATAGAAGTCCACCCACATTGAAGGTTCGCCTTCGTCTGCGTCATCGAGCCACATACCTGCACCGAGCATCGGGCTGAGCAGAGCAACCTCGGGATCCTCAATATTGATTGAGATATAACCTTTGGCAAGAGCGCTGTTTGCAGTCTGACCGTTGAGCTGAGCCCAAGCACCGCACATATAGGGGTTGTCGAGAACTACAGTGCTTCCGTCAGCGCTGAGGTAGCATGGAACGTCAACTGCACCGGGACGATACTCTTCCTTGAAGAAGTGGCATAAAGCGTCATCTTTGAACTTTGCATTGCCCTGGAGATGGTAATTACCAAGATCAACCTTTACGTAAGGAACATTTTCATAATACATGTGACCGAATGCGCAGTAGTAACCAACGTTTTCCTGACCGAGAAGGATTCTCTTATTCTCGAAGTCAATTGTACCGTCGGCGCCAACTTTACCTTCGATTTTGCTCGTGAACTCCCATTTCTTTTCAGCTTCGTTCACAACCTGACATAACCATGAGGCGGAGAGCTGGTTTTCACCGGTACCGAGGATACCTACGAACTGCTTGTTGATAGTGAGAGTCATGGCAGATGCGTCGAAATATGCGATGATATCTACATCTGAATAAGGCATACCTTTGATGATTATTTCATTTGCGGTAGCACCCGGTTCAAATGTAGGCTGAAGCATACCTCCATACGGGTCAGTATTAGTCAGACCCCACTGATAGTAGCACTTGTAGATACCCATGAGATCGGCCGCGCTTTTGATAGCTTTAGCGGGAGCCTTGGCGGGTGTCATACGCATTCCTGAAACTTCGGTGGCCATTTCAACCAATGCAGCCGAAGTTGCATCATTTACACTTACCTGTTTCTGTACAGGTGCTGCGATAGCCGATGCGGCAATCGCTACGCATGCTGCAAGTGAGTAAACTTTCTTCATAGTTTATTCAGATAAATTTAACAAATATATTTTTTAATAATATTCAAAAAATATGAGAGGTCGGAAACCTCTGAAATCATTTCAGAAAAGCTTCCGACCACAAATTTAGATTAATTTTTTGGATTTGCAAACTTTCTTTAGGAAATTTTGGATAAATAATTTTTTATCCCCTAATTGCAAACTAATATTATTTTGCCACAATCTTGCTGACTTTTCCTCCTTTTTTCTCTATAACCACACTTCCGGCTTCAGGATTTGATATTTTCACACCCTGCAGATTGAAATACTCGACAGGTGAATTATTATCATCTGTTATCTCTCCGACCCCGGCAAGCTGGAAACAGAATTGAAGTCTGTTCATCAGATTGACTTTATTATTGAGCACGTATGTAATCTTCAATACGTAGAGCTGGTCGGGTTCTGATTCAACAAAGGGGAATGAGAAGTGCAGATCCTCGATTTCATTTTGTGAAATAAAGCAGTATGAAGAGAATACACCATTGAGATAAGGAATATAGTTATAGGGGTCGCTCGGCTTGATTGTCTCTACATCCATCAGAATCTGACCATCGAAATAACCGGTTTTCGATTTAATCTGCAGAGTTCCGGCCACCTCCTTATTATCAGGAAGTTGATAAAGATTTGAGAAACGGTTTCCATCAATAGTAACACTTAAGCGCTCAGCACCATCAAATTCATAGTTCATAAGCTGAATCTGTGATGATCCGGGATAAGGGAGCAGAGTGAATTCCACATTGACATCGGGATAATAGAGACCGGTCTGCGGATCAAAGAATCGCATTATCACATCGGTATTGGCGGTAACAGTTCCCAAGCTGCCATTCTCCTTATAGAGCTTCATGATCATCTCGCGGGTTTCCGAAGTTTTTGCGGCAGCCCCGACCATCATGCTGTTTCCGTAGAAGAGCAACTGACCGGACTTATTGAAAATACGCGGTTGCAGTCCCTGAGTAAGCTCAATGTCGGAATCATTAGTGAGTTCGACTTCAAGCATGATATTCTTACCGGAATAAGGCTTGGAAGCTATTTCCACATTAGAAATCTGCAGAGCGCTCGGTTCTACATCTGATACATAATATAATCCATGTTCAACTTCAAGCATAACATAGTTCATCATGCCCCAAGGCACTTGCACAGGCTGCCATGTAGCACCCTCGAACTCGCTGTCGAGTGATGCGGCAATTACCTTATATCTGCCGTCGGGGAGAGTCGGCAGTGTAGCCTCAAATGAAGATGTCGGATAGGGATAGAGGTTGTACATACCCAGAGTGATTTCCGAGCGGCCACCGACAGTAGCCGGTGCATATTGCACAGAGGTGGGATTTTCCACATTTTCGATAATCACACCAGGCTTCACGGTGAGTGAAGCATAATTGATATTACCCCAACCGGGACTTGAGTAATCCTTGAGGCCGAATTTCAGATCTTTTCCCGAGATTGTAGCGGTGGCAGTGCCCCACTGGAAGAGCACTTTTTGCTGAGCCTCGACCGGTTTGCCGGTAGGAGGCTGCATGCCGAAGATTGCATTCTGCTGGAAATTGAAGCCGCCTACGGCACCGCCGGTACCCTGTGCATCAGGATCGAGTGCATCAATTGCAAAGTAACCGTCAGAAAGGCCACCCCAACCCCAGTTGATATGGAAATAACCGTTGCCGTCATAGCCATCGCACACGAATGAGTGACCACCCTGCAGAGGAGCCTGACCATTGATAACCACAGGACCTACATTTTTGAGGTTATCGATGATTTTAGAAGCCCATTCGCTCGAAGAATAAGGGAGACGCATCTCATAACGAGTGCCGGCATCATATTTGAAATACTCCTTCGCACCCTCGGCTATCAGGTAACCCTGAGTGCCGGATGCATCGGAGTTATAGTTCATATTTACAGCGTAACCGCAAGCTTTCATAAGATATGCTACTGCAGCCGCCTGAGCTTCATTATAATTGTTGCTGCTGTAATAATCAAGCATATTGTTCCAGTCAAATTCCTTCTGGGCGTAGTTGATGGTCAGACGCTTATTGAGCGAGCTGCAGGTGTACTGCTTGATACCCTCACCTACAAGAGGATATTTGTGGTAATTCATGACCTGCGCCATAGAGGTAGCCACACAACCGGTTACGCATTTCACGCCGGACCTGGTGTTAGGGCAGTCATTATTGTAGGGAGCACCCTGATCCCATCTTGTCTTAACCATCGGTGCAATCATCTCTGCAGATGGAGCAGCCGGAGCATTTCTTTTAGAGGTAACACCCTTGCTTCTCGCCCACTCGATCTGGGCTGCATATTCCGATAGCCACCATTTCATAGATTCAGGCATTTCATCTGAGCTGAAAGAACCTGAATCGCTGTAACCGAGCATCGGATAAGCTATGTCATCTGCGGAAAGAATCATAAATCCTGAGCCGGGATTGTCAAAAATATACGCTGCAGGCTGTCCGTCATTGCAGTTAATAGTCTTTACAGAGACTACCGAGCTTGACAGGATAGATTTGGCCTTTTTAGGCATGGTCTGCTGCAATCGGCTCACTGCCTGGTCGGGAGTGAGCGGGGCTGCCAGAACACCGGCAGCTGCCATCGAAGCGGCAATAAGTAGGTTTGTTCTTAAATTCATATCAAATTGGATTATTATATTTTGTGAAGTGGTATTGATTTAAGTCAGATGAGCAATAAAAGTGTCATTGAAAAACAAATTAACTAAATAATTTCCTATTATGCAAACGATACCCCGACCAAAGAGGCCGGGGTATCGTTATCAAATCGAGCTAACGCTCAGAAATTATCAAATATTAATATTCGAGTTTACTGCGGTCGATAGCCTTATTGTATGTGTACTCACTTGAAGGTATAAGCATGCGCCAGCCCTTGTTGGCATTTGTCGGGCAAGTACCTGCGAATTCGAGCATCCAGTTACCTGAACCTTCTACGCCTGATTCCCAAGCCACGCGAACGATAGGACGGTTCCAACGCTTGAAGTCAGTGAAGCTGAATCCTTCACCCCAAAGCTCGATACGACGGCTGAGTATAACCTCTTCGAGCAGATCATCGCCGCTCTTTGAAGTAGAGTAACCGGGGATACGCATTCCATTGAGCTTGTAGAGAAGAGCGCGGGCAGTTGTTTCATCACCATTGTGGCAAGCAGCCTCAGCCTCATTGAGAAGCATCTCGGTAGAGCGCATGAAGGGATAGTTCGAGCAACCGTAAGGAGGTATTGACCAGAACTTATACTGAGCACCGAAAGGAATCTTAGACAAGCTTGCATTGTTATCGGCGTCGAGCAGAAGTTTACCCTTGTTGTCAATATAGTAGTAAGCATACTGACCCTGGTTGGCCATAGCCTGATAGTTGCTTGTAAGAATCTCGGTGGTGTAATACCAAGAGTAGCGGAGGGCGATATGAGCCATACCCCAGCTCTTATATTTGTCGAACTTACCGGGTTTCTTAGTCGGGCCGCTTGAGAGGTCCACATTTGAAGACTCAATAACTACATCGGGATCCCAGAATGCTTTCTCTTTCAGACCACCGGGGTTCCAAGCACGGTTGATTTTCTGCAGGAAGGCGATCTTATCGGGCATCAGGTAGCACTGACGGCGGATATCTTTGGGATCCATCTGCTTGTAGAGCTGATAGTCCATAGCGCCTGCGCCTTCACCCCAGTTCTTGATATAGATACCGTTGACCGCGTGGTGGGCACCCCAAGACCAGTAGTAGATATCAGAGGGCTCTGCAGCCTGCTCCCACATGAAGTCATTATTATCATAGCAGAAGCCGGCGAGATAGGTCTTATTATCCATTGTGGAATATCCCTTCTGAGCGAGATTCGCCATTTCCTGGGCCTTGGGCCAGTCATGCTTAATCATAGCCACACGAGCGAAGAGGCCGTAAGCCACACTCAGGTCGGGCTGCCATTTCTCATCGCGGCTCACGCCGGGAGCATTCTCAAAGCACTTGATAGCTTCGGTAAGGTCACTGTAAACGAGGTCGAGTACCTGGTTCATGGTGCAGAGGGGAGCGTCGGCGATACCGGGTTTATCGCGGTATACGGCGCACATGAATTCACCATTGCGGCTATCCTCCCAACGCGGAGCGTAGTACTGGAGAATCTTGATGTATCCGTGAGCGCGGAGAGTCAGAGCCTCACCCTTTACAAAGTTTCGGGCAGCTTCCGCACCGGTTGCATTGTCGATGCCGGCGATAACCTGATTAGCCTGCTGGATAATATTGTAAGCGTAAGCCCACATCATCCAGTTGAGCACATAGTTATCCTTGGTCCAGGGAGCACCTTGCTTCACGATCTCCTCACCCCACTGGCTGATGGAAAGGCCGCTGATATCGTCCTGGCCGAGACCCTCACCGAGCAGAGTGTTGAGATATGACTCACCGTTATACTGGTTATAATTGGTTTTCGAATACTGGGTCTGCATGGCGTTGCAGATACCATTGATAGCGAGCTGGGCTCCCTCTACGGTAGCTGTAACCTCACCGGTTGCCACTGTGCTTTCGGGCATTGTGCTCAGGAAGCTGTCGGCACATGAAACCATGCCGCCTGCAAGTGCAAGAACCGAGAGTGCTCCTATTATCTTATTGTGTTTCATATTGTGTTCTTAAGTCGTTAGTGATGGATTAGAACTTAACAGAAAGCTGGAACGAATATACACGTGAGGGAACATAGTATGCGCCCTGACCTCCGGAGAAGCTATACTGCGGGTTGAAACCTTTCTGAGCTGCGAGAATAAACAGGTTGTCGATAGATACGCCGACATTGATATTCTGAAGCAGAAGAGCCTGGCTCCACTTCTTGGGGAAGTCGTAAGAGAGGTTGATATTCTTAAGGGTCAGATAGCTGTTGCTGATAAGATACTGGCTTGAAGAAGCTGTATTGTACTCTGAGAGCTGAGTATTGTTGATTGGCACGCCATTCTTATCGATATCACCTGAATGGAAGTTGATTGTGCCATCGGCAGCGGTGTTGCGCTCGTGAAGGTTGCCAGGCGCATGTGTCCAAGCTTTGAGCACATCTTTATGAAGAGCACCGGCGCCATCTTTGCCCATTGACATCAGCTGCTGGTAGTTGCCGTTGTAAGACTTGCCGCCGAGGCTGTAAGTGAAGAGCATACCGAAGTTGATGCCTTTCCAGCTGAGGTTAGTGCTGAATGAACCATATACTACGGGAAGTGAAGTACCCATGCACTTGCGGTAAGCATACTGTGAGCGGTCGGTATATTCGCGGCCATGTTCATCTACGAAATAGTGGCCATCTTTCTTGGCTGCTTCTACGTTAGCTTTCCAAGTAGCTTCCTGCCATTCGCGCTTGCCGTTATTATACTTGTAGAGGTCGGGAGAATTGGGGTTCATGTAGTAGAGGCTGTTACCTGTAGCCTTATCCACACCGGCCCATTCGTAGGTGTACTGTTCGTAGATAGATTTACCCTGGAAAAGAGCCTGACCGGGGATATCCTCGCGGTTGGGGAGCTTGTCGATACGGTTGGTATTGAATGATGCATCGATATTGAAGTTCCACTTAAGGTTGCGGTTGCGGATAATGTCAACACCGAACATAAGTTCCCAACCCCAGTTAGTCATAGTACCGATATTCTGAGTGAGGCGGAGGTTGTTACCCTGGTTGCCGATCATACCTGCAGAAATCGGGAGAAGCACATTATAAATCAGGTCTTCATTAATCTTGTCATAGTAACCGATGCTGAAGGTGAAGCGGTCGTTGAAGAGAGAACCTTCGAGAGCGACGTCGAGAGTCTTGGTTGCCTCCCATTTGATGTTTTCAGAAGCGATGGCATTCGGGATAAGAGTACCGTAGTTGTCATAGTTTCCGAGATAGTAGGTGGGCCAGTAAGAATAGTATGAAGCAGCTGCATCATTACCTACAGAACCGTAAGCAACGCGGAGTTTCAGGTAGTCAACCCAATCGAGGCTGTGCATGAACTTCTCTTTAGAGATAATCCAGCTGGCACCGACTGACCAGAATGTACCCCAACGATTCTTCTTGGAGAAGCGTGAAGTACCGTCGCGACGGATAGAAGCCTCTGCATAGTAGCGCTGATCATAGTTGTAGCGAACACGACCGAGGTAAGACTCAGTGCGGAGGCGGGCCTTGCTCTGTGAAGAGTAGTCCATAGACTCGAAGTTAGATGCACCGATATTGTCGGGCATCATCTGACCTGACTTGCGGAGGAAGGTTACGTCGTAGCCGTAAGAATAACTTTCGTGAGAAAGGAGGGCGTCGATGCTGTTCAAACCGTAATCATGATTCCAGGTGAGAGTCTGAGAGAATGTGTCAGACCAGATATGCTGAGTGGTAAGGTCAAGACCACCTGAGCCTGCCTGCGAACCGATGATATTGTTGGAGTATTCAGTGCCGTTGTCTTTAGAGCGCATCATTGTGCCGCGCACTGTGAACTCGAAGCCGTAAGGAATGATAGCTGTGCCATATACAGAACCGTTGAAGTTGACTGTGGTCCAGTTATTCTTGTCGAGGCGCATAGACCAAGCGGTGTTGTCGCCCTTGTTGAGACCCTCTGTATTCCAGATATGCTTGTGCTGCTCGTCGTAGGCATAAGAGCCATCTTCATTGTGAGCGAAGTAGGGACGAACCGGAGCGTAGAAGTCAGTGAGGAAGGGGTTCTTGGTAGAGTTGAGTTCATCGGGGTCGGCATTACCTGCCTGAGACTCCTGATAAGTAGCGGCGAGGTTTGCACCTACACGCAGATATTTCACGGGATTATAGTTAGCTACCAAACGACCGTTGAAACGGTTGAAGTCAGTCTGGAGCATGTAGCCGTTTTCTTTCAGATAACCGATAGAGGTGAATACGTCGAACTTCTCGGTAGCACCGGTAGCGTTCATGTTGTATTCCTCGCGGTAACCTGTGCGAGAGATAATCTTCCACCAGTCGAGGTCCTTATAACCGGGCATGATCTTGGCGGCGAGAGTACCGTCGGGGTTGAAGATCTGGTTAGCGTCGGCGTGCTGCCAAACACCCTCTTCATTGATGAAGCCGTAAGGTGAATAAGATTCGAGCATTGTGGGGAGGAACTGGCTGACATTGACAGCGAGTGCATCATCATAAGATGTGAAGGCACCTGCAGTCACACGACCTTTGGTCCATGCGTCGAGCAAGGTGGTCATCCACTGGTTGGGACCGAGAGTGTCGTAGAAGTCAAGTCCGCGGGTGTACATACCCTGACGAACCTGGAGGTTAACGTCGACTTTACCCTGGCCTTTGGCGCGCTTGGTATTGATAAGGATTACACCGTTGGCACCACGGTTACCGTAGAGTGCGCAGGAAGCGGCGTCCTTAAGCACTGACATAGACTCGATGTCGGCGGGGTTGATGTCGGCGATAGAACCGTCGTAAACGACACCGTCTACAACATAGAGAGGAGACTGAGCTGAAGAGGTGAATGAGTTGAAACCGCGGATACGGATAGCGGGAGCAGAACCGGGAGTACCTGTTGAGTTGTTAACCTGCACACCGGGAGCGTTACCTTCGAGGGCCGCTGTAACTGAAGTCACGGGGCGGTCTTCGATCTCCTTGGCGCCAACCACTGCCACAGAACCGGTCAGAGATTCCTTGGTACCGGTACCATAAGCGATGACCACAACGTCGTCGAGGCTGGTAGCGCTGCTTGCCAGCTGAACATTCATTTTGGCCGTGAGGTTGAGAACCTGCTGGTTATAGCCAACATAGCTAAAACGAGCCTGCTTCACATTAGCCGGAACGGTCAGTGTGAAGTTGCCGTCGATATCGGTAGCTGTGCCTTGGCCATCACCGATTGGCATGACTGTGGCTCCGATCAGAGGCTCATTGGTCCCTGCATCAACCACGGTGCCGCTGTATGTGCGCGTCTGAGCCATCGCTGACCAGCTAACTGCACAAAGCGTCATCAAGATTAGAAAGAGTTTTCTCATACCTTAATAAGTTATTGTTATTAATGTTTTAGTCTCTCAGCATCACCTGCTTGCGGGCCTTAAAAATTACCCCGATTTATATCGCCGCTAACCGACGACCTTACAAAATAGTCAGTCCGAAGCAAGTGTTAAAAAGTATATAGTTATTTTAACT
>CAMWLY010000035.1 GCA_947175145.1 uncultured Muribaculaceae bacterium
AAACACGAAAGTAGGAGATAAACACCTATGATTAGTGTTTACCTCCTACTCGATTCTGAGCAGTTGCCGATATCGGTAGCTTGACAGCTATATATTTTCTATTTGCTAAGCTTGAATGAGCGGCGATGATGCCGGGTAGGCCCGTAGGCCTTCAGGGCTTCATAATGAGCTTTGGTGGGATAGCCCATATTGCTCTGCCAGCCATACTGCGGATATTCTTCAGAGAGTTTCATCATCAGTTCATCGCGGTGGGTTTTGGCCAACACTGAGGCTGCCGCTATCGACATATATGTGGCATCTCCTTTTACCACCGTTTTATAGGCCACATCGACCTCTCTGTGCGGGTCAAGATAAGGTCTGAATCTATTGCCGTCTACAAGGATATGGTTCGGGCGCACGCTCAGTGCATCGAGAGCCCGCTGCATACCGGTAATAGAGGCATTGAGTATATTGATACGGTCTATCTCTTCGGCTTCAACCATGACTACAGCCCATGCCAATGCTTCACTCTCTATATGCTCGCGCAATCGGTTGCGGCATGCGGCCGTGAGCTGTTTGGAATCGTTAAGTTCCGGGCACTCGAAATCCGGAGGAAGAATGACCGCTGCGCAACTCACCGGTCCGCATAAACAACCGCGTCCCGCTTCATCGCAACCGGCTTCTGCAATTCCGGGTATCATGTATGGTTTAAGCATGATTCAGTCAAATCGAATGGGGTTACTTACCAGATTTGCGGCGATGCAGCAGGGGTATATGCTCAAAATTGCTTACCACACCTATGTAAATCAGAAGCAGTAAGATGCGTGTGCAATACAGGAACCAACCTGTGTATAATGAACCTATCCAGAGGCCTGCACCGAGCAAAACGGCTGCCAGGAGGGTGTAAAGCAGCATGCGTCCGACCTGATAGGGGAGCGGATAATAATGCCTTCCCACAAAATAAGATAGCAGCATCACAAGGAAGTAGCTGGCAAGAGCCGCCCATGCCGAACCCATATAGCCATTGGGAATGCCGATAGCGCGCACGAACCATATATTGAATCCCAACATCAGCAGGAAGCAGATTACCGACATATACATGCCCCAGCGGGTGCGGTCTGTAAGCTTATACCACAATGAGAGATTGAAGAATATTCCGAAGCAGAGTTCGGCAGCCATCATAATCGGAACCACACCGAGTCCCGGCCAATAGGAGGGGGCTACAAAGTGCTTGAGTACCGGGAGAAAAAACATAACTCCCATGAAAATGAAGAGTCCGAATATCACAAAGAATTTCATGGCATCGCAATAAGCCTGTTTGCGCGATTCCCCTTCATTTTTGGCTTGTGAGAAGATAAATGGTTCGTAAGCATATCGGAATGCCTGCGTAAACATCACCATTACGATGGCTATCTTGATATTGGCCCCATAGATGCCGACCATGGAACGAGCCTCGATTTCATGACCTTCAAACAGGTATGGAATAATCATCTGCCCCATGTTTTGCGATAATATTCCGGCTACACCCAGGATTAGCAGCGGCCATGAATAACTGAGCATTCTGCGCAGCAATTCGGCCGAAAAGCGGTATCGGCGACCGGTAAGCTCCGGAAGCAGCATAACCAGAATCAGCGATGAAGAGATGATGTTTGCCAGAAAAATCCAGCCTATTCCGAATGCTGCCCCTCCGAGTGGCTCATAAAACCATGATACCAGCGCCGGAGCATGAGCCATGAGTGCCGGGCATCCAAGCAGAAACAGAAGGTTGAGTGAGATGTTGATGGCTACATTGGCAAGTTTGATACCTGCGAAGCGGAGTGCCTTGTTTTTATATCTCAGGTATGCGAAAGGCAGGTTCGAGAAGGCATCGATTGCCACTGTGATACCGAGTAGCCAGACATAGACCGGGTGACCGGGCAGTAATATCCCTGCTGATACAGGTTTGATAAGCAGTGTGAGAAGCACCATGAATATCAGGGAGGTGGTGCCTACCGACAGCAGAGAGGTGGTGTACACCTTCTCGGGGTCAGATTCTTTGTTGGCAAAACGGAAAAATCCGGTTTCCATGCCATAGTTCAGAATCACAAGTGCTACAGCGGTAAATGAGTAGAGATAGGAAACAATGCCGTATTCTTCGGTCGGGAAGAGGTAAACATAAAGTGGCACGAGACACCAGTTCAGGAATCTTCCTATTATGGAGCTGAGACCATAGACTGCAGTGTCTTTGGCTAAAGATTTAATTCCTGCCATATTAATTTATTGTCGAACAGGTTCTTACTGAAAGAGGGAGGGCTGTGAAGATTCCGGTAGGTTGCCGAGGCGCCCCAGATGTCTGTATGCCAGTTCAGTGGCTTCGCGACCGCGAGGTGTTCGTTTCAGGAAACCCTCTTTAATCAGGAATGGCTCATAGACTTCTTCGATGGTTCCGGCATCTTCACCGATTGCGGTGCCTATGGTATTGAGTCCCACCGGGCCTCCTCCGAATTTATCGATTATAGTAAGCAGTATTCTATTGTCTATCCGGTCGAGGCCATATCGGTCTATATTGAGTGCCTCAAGAGCGTGTCGGGCTATCGCGAGGTCGATATTGCCGGAGCCTTTGACCATGGCGAAATCACGCACTCTGCGCAGCAGGGAGTTAGCTATTCGCGGTGTGCCGCGTGAGCGAAGCGCTATCTCGCGGGCTGCCTGTTCATCAATTGGCACGTTGAGGAGTTTGGCTGACCGCTTTACAATAGAGCAAAGCAACTGATGATCATAATATTCCAGATGACATTGTATTCCGAAGCGAGCACGCAGCGGAGCTGTGAGACTGCCGGAACGTGTTGTGGCACCCACCAGTGTGAAAGGTGAGAGGGTAAGTTGCACCGATTTTGCCCCCGGACCTTTGTCAAGCAGAATATCTATGCGGTAGTCCTCCATCGCGGAGTATAGGTATTCTTCAACCACGGGGTGCAATCTGTGAATCTCATCGATAAAGAGCACATCGTGTGGCTCAAGCGACATAAGAATGCCTGCCAAATCACCGGGCTTATCAAGCACCGGCCCTGATGTGGTCTTGAATCCTACGCCAAGTTCATTGGCTATGATATTGGAGAGGGTGGTCTTGCCAAGTCCCGGGGGACCATGAAGCAGCGTGTGGTCGAGAGCCTCACCACGCATACGCGCAGCTTTTACGAAGACACTCAGATTCTCCACGATCTTCTCCTGACCGGTGAAATCGCCGAAGGTCAGCGGACGCAGTGCCTTCTCAATCTCCTTCTCCGGTCCATCGGGGCGTAACTGATTGTTGCGTATGTCGAAATCTTCGCTCATAAGTAATCGCGCGTAATTTTATGCAAAAATAGTGAAAAATGATGCGGTTGTCAAGAGCCGCTACCCCCCGGCTATGATATTTGCCAGATGTCGGGCCCGGGTGTCTGCGTTAAAGCTCATCTCCCAGGTGCGGAGCGATTGCCGGCCCAGCCGGCTTCGCAATTCCAGGTCGGGGAGAGCCTTGGCTATCTTAGCGGCAATTCTGCTTCTCTCTTTTAGTTCAGGCTCGATTATTACCGAGGTTTGCGGTGTAGCAAGTTCGGTGACCTGCCCCACATCGGTCACAATCGAAGGGATACCATAACTCATGGCCTCTCCGAGACTTACCGGTATTCCTTCGGTGCTTGAGAGTAGCAGAAACCAGTGGATTTCACCTGAAGCAAGTTGCCGCTGAATCTCTGTGTTGTCGGTCATGCCGGCTATATTTACTCTCAGATTCGGGCGTTGCGAGGTTTCAAGCTGATTCTTGAACCGGGGAAGTTCCTCTCCATCTCCGAATATAGTCCATTCGATTTTCCTGTCAGGAATCAAATCGGCGGCTTCCCCCAGAATCTCCAGTGTCTCAGGTAATCGTTTCAGCCGGACAAATCTGGCCGAAGTAACAATTCTGATGGTGTCTGAATCAAGATTGAGGGAGTGCGGGGAGAAAAGGCGTGATGAACCGAGACGTATTGTCTCAAATCGGTCGGCATGCTCCGGAAATAATTCTTCCATCTTGCATCGGGCACCATCGGCAATCATAAAAACTTTGTCGACACCATAAAGCAGTCTCTTGCGCATTCGATCCGACCTGAAATTATCGGGTTCCTTGCGTATATCAAATCCGTGTGCACGCGCAAACAGCCGCTGTTTGTGGCGCATTGCGAATCGAGCCATGCCATTAAAAGCTCCGGCCATCCATAGTGAATAGAGAGTGGTGTTGTCGCGGGTCATGGAGTGCCGGAGCGTGATTTTTTCCAACAGTGATGCCACACGCACAGTTGTGGCTGCAGATAGAAACCCGGAGCCGAACTGCCCCGGCGTGCGGGCTTCTCCGCACATCTCCACCAGGGTGCGAATTACAAACGGGTGCGCCAGGTAGGGCAATCGCATCATGCGGGAGTGTACTATCGAATCGCGAGCTATAGTCCAATCCACTTTAACTCCCTCGGGCAGCTCTTTTTCGTAACCGAATTTATTCCCGAAATCAGATGTGGGAATAATGATGATCTCATCATAAACCGAGCGTAGGGCCTTTATTTCCGGCAATGCGAAGCTGCGTTCGGTATATAGGTCCGAGGGATATCCCAGCGTGTGATAAAGTAGTTTTTTCATCGAAGCCGAAAGAACAGATATGTGAGATAGCGGAGCAGAGGGTGCGCCAATATTTTCAGCTTAATGCGGCATTTACGTGAAATTGGCAGATTGTAGCATTGAAGCAGGTGAAATAAATCTTCTCTCAGCTCGGCATTGTCGCTGCGCAGAGCCATAGATGTTATCAGATTGAGCCGGTTGGCGATATCGGTTGTAAGGTCAGGGCTGTGTGGCACCTCAAACAAGTTCTGAAGCAATAACTGCTCCCGGAGTGTGCGAAGGTAATAAAGCCCATTGGCAGCGAAATCCTTGCGGTGTGACACACTGTCGGTGCCGATGGTGTAACAGAGAGTGCATTGCGGAAGCCATAGAATCTCTCCACCTTCGCTGCATGACATCAGAATCGGTTGATCCTCGTTGGTCATTTCTCTGCTCAAGAGGGTATCGCCGGTGCGGTCGAGCAGGTCAACTACTCTCTTTCTTGAGTATAAGGCGGTGCAGAGATGCAATCTGACTTTGCCGGAGAGTATCCCTTGTGTCAGGCTGCCACGCTTATAGAGTCGCCCTTTATCATCGGAAGCTGTAATAGCTGATTTATACTTTCCCTCGGGGTTTCCAAATGGCTTGCCCCGATTGGAGCCTGAAGGGTCGCATGGCTGCCAGTCAGTCGCTACAAGAGAAAGTCGGGGATTAGCCTGAACAGCTTCTATCTGGCGTTGCAATTTGGTATTGTCAATCCAGAAATCATCGCCTGCGCAATCTGCGATCCATTCTCCCCGGGCACGGCGCACACAATCGAAATAGTTGGCGGTGACACCCATGTTTTTCTCCCGGCGCAGGTATATTATCTTGTCGGGATACCGGCGGGCATAGTCGCGGCATACTGCCTCGGTGTTATCGCGCGAGCAGTCATCTGCCAGCAGAATCTCGACAGGCTCAGCGGTCTGCTGTGCTAAAATTGAATCCAGGGCGCGCCCTATGGTCGCACCCTGGTTATAGGTTACTACAATTACAGAAATCACTTGAATTTCTTACGGATATCCGAGGGGACAGCATCTTTGTGCACTCCCACACCGAGGGTCTTTTCAAGGAAGAAAGGCATCGACACATAGAGATAGCCATCATATAGCTGATTGGTATCCCATGAGTTCTTGACCTTGTAATACTTGTTGCCTTCCTGGTCGGTGGCGGTGCCCACGATTACCATGCCATGGTCATCAGTGGTTTCAAAATTATCGAATGTGCGCTGACGCGATTCCTGAGTGACCTCTCTTTCCTTGACCGGACCCTTTATTTCAAACTTCTCTTTTTCACGATCTTTATCAGAGAGCTTTACCCAACGGCTAAGTTCGGTGTCGGTCATATCTTTTTGGTTCTTATCTTCAGGAAGGAGGGCATAACCTTTATTCCACTTGAAACCACCCTCTGAAACATCGGCGGCCCACATCACGGTCCAACCTTGCTCGAGGGCATTGTCGACTATGCGCTGCATATCCTCCATGGGGACATTGCGGCTTTCTGTCCACGCCCAGTTGTCGGGAATCTCGAGAATCATATTCTCGTAGAAGGGGTGGTGAGTGTAACTGGTTATGTTTATGAAGTTCTCAGGTTCAAGTCCCATTTCCTTGGCGAACTGCTTGGGAGTATAGGTTTTGCCATTGTATTGGAATGTTTCGGGCGCTTTTCCGAGATAAGCATCGAGAATACCGATGAAACCGGGCATCCACGCAGTGGTGAGCTTGGCATTTTTCATGCCGCGAGCGAGCACAGCATTGAGATAGGCGTCGAGCGCTTCGGCCATTTCATAGTGGGAGTGTTTCTCCTCGCCATAGTTCAAGCCGGGATATGCTTCTTCAGGAATTGCGCCATATTCGGCTGTCATATTGAGCACATCGCCCCATGAACCGCCTTGAGCAAAATTAATTTTGCCGTTCATGCGCATGAATTTGCGTGCCTTGTCGATATATGCATTGCGCACTATCCACATTTCAGAGAGGTCAAGCTCGGGTCCCCCTTTGCGCATCACATTATCTTCGAGAGTCGATACTCCGGAGAATGCCCAGCATGTGCCTGATTTATTCTGGTCTTTTACCGAACCGGTCTTGTTAATCTTTACATCTGTAAATTTGAAACCTGTGGAATCAGGTACCATAATTTCCGGGTCAGCTGCGGGGGCCTCCATATAGGTGGCGAATACAGCCGGTGTGCAAAGTGCGAATAGCGCTGCTATTATCTTTCTCATGATAAATGGATTAGATTTAAAATATTGTGGATAAAGAAATTATTCCGCGGGGCGTATGCTGACAGCTTTCCAAGCCCAGTCATTGTTTTTGATATGCCAGTAGAGCGCAGAGGTGAGTTCTACCGGTATGCCTGTATCGGCCCAGGGACCGAGAAGGCGGCCGTCAACAAATGTCTGACCCACAAATCCGAATGCTTGTCCGGGACGCCATTTGAGTTCTCCCTGCTCGCGACGATAGAAGATACCTTCATATTTCGATGCATCGGTCTCACGAACACAGGTGGTGAATCTGGCGGCTTTAGTAAGATCGGGTTCTCCATTGAATCGAATCCTATATATCTGGTATTCACCAAATTCCTGGGGCATACCTTTGGTTGAGAAGTATCCGCGGCGTCGGTCATCAGTGATAAAGCCGGCCAATTGCTTCTGCGGATTTATGTGAGTAATCATTATGGCTGTCTCGGGCATTCCGGCGTAAAGGAGTGTTTCGGCCAGTGGCCCCATAGCCTGATAGAAGGGTTGATTGGAGTTGGTGCTCTGTGTTTGTGCGTACCAGTCCCGGTCTATCAACTCCAGGGTCTCGGGGGTGAGGTGCCAACCGCGGGCATCATAAAGCCGGCGGATATCCTCGATTTCATGTTTAGCCTCGGCAAAGCGGCCGCTTTGAGCCAGCAGAACAGCTGTCTTCTGTTTGAGTTTGCCGAGGAATTTTGAATCCGCACGGCAGGTAAGAGCTCTGCAGTAGCAAGCCAGTTTTATATCATCATTCGGAGCAAGATCGCCGAGCATAGCCCATGACCAGAAGTCGTTGGGACGGCGGCGCACAAATGAAGCAGCTGCCTGCTGCGCTTCCTCTGTGCGGCCCAGATCCTTGAGCAGGCGTGTTTTATGATATAAAGTATGTTGAAACTCAGGGTGTTCGGCCATGATGCTATCAAGACGATGCAGGAAATCTTCAGCTTCGGTCACCATATTCCCCTTAGCGAGTTCATTGCGCAGAATCTGATAGTATACGTTGTATGCACGCTCGGCTGTAGAGGGCATCATCATGCCGTTGGTCAGGCGAATCTTTTCGAAATCTTCGGGAAGAAGGTTGTCGAGATTCCACCATGAGATAAAATCTGCGATGCCGGCCCAAGGGTTACCCTCGGCATCGCGCACCTGAAGCATCACATCGAGGATTAGCGAGTAGTATCGGTGGGGCTTGCTGAATTCCATGCGTTTCAGCATAGCGATTATCCCGGCAATCACATCTAAATTGTAGGTGCCATCTTCTTTGAGGCGGTTTATATATTTTCTTACAGCCCATGCTGCACGATTCCCGGCTTCGGGGTCGCCTGCATGGGTAAGGTTCAGGTCAGCGTATTCCGACATAAGGGTCAGGAGTTTGTCTCCATTGAGTTCATCGGCGGCTTTCTCCATGAGGGCCTTTACACTGCGGCCATGCGCCAGAAGTGCGTGGCGATCTCCCGGAAATGAGTTTATAAGATTGCGGGTCCGGTTATATGCTCCTTCGAGGTCTCCGCGTTTGCGCATCTCGGTGATTTCGTTGGTATCAGTCATATTGGATTTCAGATGTAAGATGTTAGATTTCAGATAATAATTAAATTTTGAATCAGGATATATGGGTTATATGATTATTTGCCGTCGAAGCAGTGTGTGCAAATGCGTTCTTTGGGTAAGCCGATACTTTTCACCAGATCTTCAAGAGTGCAGAATTTCAGGGATGTCAGGCCGAGGCGGCGACCGATTTCATTGACCATTCTGGTGTATTCGGGAGAGCCGGTGGTAGCGTATTGTTCAAGTTTTGCGTTTTCGTCACCTTCGAAATCGCGAATGATACGGCGCGAGATAAGTTCAAGGTCGCTCTTTGAGCTGGTAAATCCGATATATGGGCAGCCGTAAACCAGAGGCGGGCAGGATATTCTAGCATGCACTTCGCGTGCCCCGCCTTCGAAAAATGTCGACACATTGTCGCGAAGCTGGGTGCCGCGCACTATGGAGTCATCGCAGAAAACCACACTTTTATCCTTGAGGATAGCCTGGTTGGGGATAAGCTTCATTTTGGCTACAAATTCGCGTCGGGATTGCTGACTGGGGGTGAAGCTTCTGGGCCATGTGGGTGTGTATTTGAGTACCGCACGCTGATAAGGTATACCATTTCCTTCGGAATAACCGAGAGCGAATCCGATACCCGAGTCGGGAATGCCGCAAACGCAGTCGCCGACCTTTTCATCGGAGCAACCCATGCAGCGACCGCATGCCTCGCGCACAGCTTCGGCATTTATGCCGTTATAGTCAGATGCCGGGAATCCATAATATACCCACAGGAATGAGCAAATCTGCTCTTTGGGAGCGGCCGGCGTGAGGACTTCGATTTTATCGGAAGTGATGCGCACTATCTCTCCGGGGCCGAGATCTCTCACACGTTGGAATCCCAGGTTAGGGAAGGCGGTGGTCTCGCTGGTCACAGCGTAGGAGCCGGCTTTTCGACCTATCACAATAGGAGTGCGTCCGAGAAAATCACGGGCAGCTATGATACCGTTTTCAGTCAGAATCAGCATTGAGCAGCTCCCTTTTACGGTCGAATACACCTTCTTGATTCCCTCCACAAAATCAGCGCCTGTGTTTATGAGAAGAGCAATTAATTCAGTCTGGTTGATTTTATTGGCCGACATCTCGGAGAGATGCATTCGCTGAGAAAGCAGTGAATCTGCGATTTCGCGGGCGTTGTTGACTTTGGCCACGGTCACAACAGCATAACGCCCCAGGTGTGATTTGACGATAATTGGCTGAGGGTCTGTGTCACTGATTACACCTAATCCTTGATTTCCGACAAAGGAGTCAAGTTCATCTTCAAACTTGGAGCGGAAATAGTTTCTCTCAAGGCTGTGGATTGATCTGTTGAATCCCTTTTCGGGGTCAAATGTTACCATGCCGGCACGCTTTGTGCCGAGGTGTGAATTGTAGTCAGTGCCATAGAAAAGGTCGTTGACCACGGGTGCGTTGGCGACTACGCCGAAAAAACCGCCCATAAAAAAGTAAATTTAAATTTTCTCTGCGAGATTAAATACTGCTAAACTCGGGTCAGATTGAATTGGATATGATGTAAAGCACAAAAATACAAAAAATAATTCGGTATCCAAAGCCTTGCTTAAGAGTCGCTGAAGCTTGGAGCCTATCTCTCCTTCGCTAAAGCTTGGAGCCTGAACAAAAATTTTTTCTTTCTTTAACTTTTTCTCTTCTTCTTTTTTCCGCTCTTTTTTCTAAAGCTTTTTGTCTTAGCTCCAAGCTTTAGCGCAGGGGAGGGGGTCAGAAGGCGCGGCCGTAGGAGCCGCGGTCCAGGGAGCGGTAATTGAGAGCTTCTGCCAGATGGCGGGTGAGTACCGGCATCGCCGCGATATCTGCCGGTGTGTGGAGAGGATTGCCTTCTGCATCGCATCGGGTAGCATAGTCGAGGTCTGCAATCGTGCGCGCCACTCTCAGGATTCTGTCGAAAGCGCGAGCAGACATGTCAAGCTTCGTCATGTGGTCTTTGAGCTTGGCGAGTCCCCGCTCATCAGGCCAGGCATATTCATGGAGCAGGCGAGAGTTCATTTGCGCGTTGCAGTATACTCCCTTGGTGTTTCTGTATCGTTCCTGCTGCACTGCGCGTGCCGCCATCACTCTTGATCTGATGGATGCCGAACTTTCGCCGGGGGCACGGTCTGCCATGGCATCAAAAGCTACAGGCTCAATCTCTATCTGTATATCAATCCTGTCAAGCAGCGGACCTGATATCTTGTTCATATATTTCGACACAGCACCGGGAAGACAGGTACAGGGTTTTGTGGGGTGTCCATAATATCCGCAGGGACAGGGATTCATAGAAGCTACCAGCATGAAGCTCGCCGGGTAATCCACTGTGTATTTAGCGCGAGAAACCGTGATAACCCTATCTTCGATAGGCTGTCGGAGTACTTCGAGAACCGAGCGAGGGAACTCCGGAAATTCATCGAGAAAAAGGACCCCGTTATGAGCCAGTGAGATTTCACCCGGCATCGGAGAGGTGCCACCACCTACGAGCGCCACCGGCGAGACGGTGTGGTGGGGTGTGCGGAAGGGCCGGCGGGTCATCAGCATAGATCCGCGTGTGAGTTTGCCGGCCACGGAGTGAATCTTGGTTGTCTCAAGTGCTTCACCCATGCCCAAAGGGGGTAATATTGAGGGTAGGCGCTTGGCTATCATAGATTTTCCGGCTCCGGGAGGACCGACCATAAGCAGATTATGCCCTCCGGCACATGCCACTTCCATGGCGCGCTTTACAGTTTCCTGCCCTTTGACTTCGGAAAAATCGAAGTCGAAATTTCCGCTTTCGGCGGCGAAAAGTTCGCGTGTGTTGATCTCAGTTGGCTGTAAGTCTGTGTCACCTTCGAGCAGAGAGACTACTTCGCGAAGTGTCTTTACACCGAAGACCTTGAGTTTATTGACCACCGCGGCCTCAGTTACATTGGCTTCGGGAACTATCAGGTACTTGAACCCCATCTCGCGAGCCTTGACAGCCATGGGGAGAGCCCCGCGCACCGGAAGCACGGATCCGTCGAGGCTTAACTCCCCGGTAATCATGTATTCGCCGAGGTTATCGCATCTCAGTTGCTCGCTTGAAGCGAGCAGACCTATGGCAATAGGCAGGTCGTAAGAAGCGCCTTCCTTTTTAACGTCGGCCGGGGCAAGATTGATTGTGGTGCGAAAATGCGGAAATCTAAGGCCTGAATTCTGAAGTGCCGAGTGAATGCGCAACTGACTCTCCTTAACTGCGGTGTCAGCCATTCCCACAATTGAAAACTGGGTGCCCTTTTCGATTACAGTCTCAATTGTCACAGGGAAGGCGTCTATGCCATGGATTGCTGCCGTATAAACCTTGGTTAGCATACAAGTTGGTTGTTAAGGATATGGTGAGCGCGCTATTTTGTGGATTTATATACTTCAATGCCCTTGTCGATATCGGTGCCTCTATATTTTACTTTTCCCTTGGAATCAGCTACAATAATATATGGCACCTCACCGACTCCGAGAGCTCTTACCGTAGGATCGCTCGGACCTAACGGCATCCACCCTCTGACTACTCCGCTCAGGGAGTCCCTGCGCAGTGGTTGCCAGCGAGTCGCCGAGTCAGATTCGAGGCTTATTTCCGCGATGAGTCGTTTGTTGGAGTCAGGGTATTCCTTACGCAAGTCTCGCATCTGCTTGATAAGCGGGTGGTAATTGTCCATGCGAACTCGTGTGAAGAGAAACAGAATCGGAGCTTTACCACTCTTTATAGTGTCGCAACCTGTGGCAATGGTATTGACTACAATGCTTTGGGGTATTTTATCTGAGCCTGACGGTACCTCCTGAAAATCTGCTCTTGCGAGCAAATCCTGCCATTTGCCTGATTTGGCATCGGCACTTAGCAAGTTATAAATTTTTCTGAATCCGACTTCATCTGAGCTTCGGTCATAATATACTCCGAGCAGAAGAAAGGATACAGGGTTATCGGGGTTTGCCTTGGCAAATTTAGCTACAGCTTGATTAAGTGCTTCAGTTTTACCTGAGATGGCTGCCTTTAATGCCGATTGATTCCCGATTCTCCATTGGCTTATCTGCTCGGTGATTTTATTGCCTTTGGCATTCCAGGTAGAGGGGTTGCTCCCGGTGCCGGAGATGCTTATTTTATCACCGCGTTCGGCATATACCAATATCGGCGGCATGGAGCCTTTTGAGATTTCAATCCATACTAATGTAGGATTCACGGTAGCGCACTCCACAAAAGCCTTGCCATCAAGAAGTGAAGAAGCTTGCTCTACATTCCACCCCTGCTTCTTATCAGAGGCATAATAGGCGAGCACACAAACCGGATTGCCGGAGTCTTGGACGCTGAATTCGACATAAAACTGAGGTTTGGAGCAACTGCTCACACCTATAAGCATCAGCAGGGCTGCTACCAGCCCTGCTATGTTTGCTCTATGTTTTCCGGAATCAGACATATTCCTCACCGAATCGGGATTGGACCTCATTGACCACGGTCCGGATTTTCTGCTCCTCGGCCAGAGGGTATATCAAAAGCGCGTTGCCCTGATCGGCCACTATATAGTCCTTAAGTCCGGAGGCGACAATAATTTTACCCTCGCCGGCTGCGAAGAGAGTGCCTTCGCAATTCTGCGCGAGCACTTTGCAGTTTTGTGTCACATTGTGCTCCTGATTCTTGGGAGAGGTTTCATAGAGCGCATTCCAGGTTCCGAGGTCGCTCCAGCCCAGGTCGGCAGATTCTACATACACATTGTCAGCCTTCTCCATGATTGCATAGTCTATGGAATTTGAAGGAGCCGAAGGGAATGCTGTGTCTATGAACTCCATCTCGCGGGGAGTGCCATACAGACCGCGACCGGCGTCAAACACAGCGGCTGTGTCATGGTCATACTTATCGAAAGCGCGAAGTATCGAATCCGCACGCCATATAAACATGCCTGAATTCCATAAGAACTCTCCGGTGCTCAGAAATACCTCTGCCATCTCACGGTTCGGTTTCTCGGTAAATGACTTCACCTTCATGATTTGTGAATCGGTGGCCGATGCTGAGCCAAGTTGGATATATCCATAGCCGGTATGTGGTGATTTCGGCTTCAGGCCGATGGTCAGCAAGCGGTCTCCCTCTTCCACAAATTCAAGTCCTTTGCGAATCACATCATGAAACTCGCTCTCGCGCAGAATAAGGTGGTCGCTCGGGAGAGTTACTATCGATGCATCGGGGTCTTTGGCTATGATGTGATGTGCCGCCCAGCATACACATGGTGCGGTGTTGCGTCGTGCCGGTTCCGACAGGATATTCTCCGGGTTTACATCGGGTAGTTGCTCGCGGATTATATCCTTATAGGCAGCGTTGGTAACCAAGATGATACGGCTCGGGTCGGTTATGGCCAGTATGCGATCGTAGGTCATCTGAAGCAGGCTGCGCCCGGTGCCGAAAAAGTCGAGAAACTGCTTCGGCTTGTGGCTGCGGCTGAAGGGCCAGAATCTTGTGCCCACCCCGCCACACATTATCACACAATATCTATGTTCTTTCAATTCCTTTGATTTTAAAGATGAGTAGTGTTTGTATCAGTCAGTTAGGCTCCTGAAACCGGGAGGGTCTTGAATTGGTGCTTCACACCTTCCACAACATTGAGCATATAGTCTCCGAGTTTTTCAGCTTCTGCTATCAGATCCATAAAGAATATACCCTCCTGGTAGTCATATTCTTTATTGTTGATGCTGAAGATATTACCATCTCTAAGCTTATTGCGCAGGTTGTTGATTTCACGCTCCTTGTTGTATGCCTGTACAATCTTGGAATTGTCGGGTGTCTCAAGTTCGCCGAGAAGCGCCAATACATTCTTCATCGCTTCGCCCACAAGGTCATACATGCGGTCGATTTCCTTAAGCACACCATCGTTGAATTCCACGTGGATAGAATTTTTGCGTGTGAGTGTTTTTGCCACATTGAAGCAACCATCGGCTATTGATTCTATTTCACTGACAATGCGAAGCATGCCGGCCACGCGCATCTTACCCTCGGGCGACAGTCTGCCCTCGGCAACTTTGTTGAGGTATGTGCCGATTTCCATCTCCATGCGGTCGGAAATGTCTTCATATTTCTCGATCCGGTTGAAGGTATTCTGATAATCTTCGGAATTGGGGTCTGTATGTATCAGGGTCTTAGCCATGCCGAGCATTCGCTCCACACGCTCGCCATATAATTGAATTTCCTTCTGCGCCTGGGTTATGTTAAGCTCGGAAGCAGACATAAGTCCGCGGCCGATATATTTGAGCACAAAATCTTCCTGCTCCTCTTTGTGGCGCGCGGGCATAATCCAGCATACGATCTTTACATAAAGACCGGTAAACCAGATCATAATCATCAGGTTTATGGCATTGAACACGGTCGGGAACATGGCCAGACCGAAGGCTATGCAGCTCTGTGCGCGGGCAGCAAGACCACCTTTCTCTGTCAAAAGGGTGGTATCGCGCATACCGGCTTCTACCGAATTTGATATTGCCAGAGGGTCATAGCCATCGCAAGCCTTGGTGATGTCGGCCACCAGATGCACAAATGGCATGAACACGAACAGTACTATTATTGAGCCTAATACATTGAAAAGCACATGACCCATGGCGGTGCGTTTTGCCGCAAGGTTTCCGCTCAGTGATGCGATAACCGGTGTCACGGTGGTTCCGATATTTCCGCCCAGGATTATCGCACAGCCATATTCGAAGCCGATCCAACCTTGAGAGCACATAATCAGAGTGATGGCAAAAGTCGCCGCCGAACTTTGTGCAATCATTGTAAATACTATACCGAGGGCGAAGAAAATCAGCACGGAACCATATCCCATAGATGTCCAGTTTTTCACAAACTGAAGCATTCCGGGGTTCTCTTCGAGGTTAGGTGTATATACCGAAATCAGGTCAAGACCCATAAACAGGAAGCAGAATCCGACCAGGAATTCACCAAGTGACTTATATGTGCCTTTCTTCATAAACATCAGCGGCACGCCGATGGCCAGAAGAAGAATACTATAATCGGAGATATTGACTTCAAAAGAGAATGCTGAAATAATCCAGGTGGTTGCTGTGGTGCCGACATTGGCGCCGAATATTACTGCCATCGCCTGCGCGAGACTCATCAGACCGGCGTTGACAAACGATACAACCATCACTGTGGAAGCAGATGAGCTCTGAATCAGTGCTGTGATAAGCACACCTGTGATAACTCCGGTTACCCGGTTGCGGGTCATAATGCCGAGGATATTGCGGAGGCGGTCACCTGCCACCTTTTGCAATCCCTCACTCATCACCTTCATTCCATAGAGGAACAGACAGACTGCGCCGAGCAAGCTCACGAAGTCCACGATACTATAGTTCATAACTGTGGCTTTCCTTTGAAAATGCAAATATAAAAAATTTTTTAATTACTTTTGCACGCATACGACTCAGATAAGCCATGGTTACAGTCTTCCCCTTTGACAAAGATATAGAGGATACCCGCGATTTGCAGGGAACTCACCCGTTTTCCACATTTAATTCCGTGACCGGACGCAGGCGCCCGGTAGCTGCCATTGTGGCTATGGGGCGAAATGGTGAAATCGGTTTCAATGGGGATATGCCCTGGCATCTCCCCGAAGATATGAAGCATTTCAAGAAAACCACCATGGGGCACCCGGTGATTATGGGAAGACGCACCTGGGAGTCTATCCCTCGCAGGCCGCTGCCGGGTCGAAGAAATGTAGTCATAACCGGAGATGCCGATTATCAGGCCAATGGAGCTGAAATAGTTTCATCGCCTGCCATGAGCCTTGATGTTTGCCCCCCGCCGGAGATTCCGTTTGTGATCGGAGGCGGAAGGATATATGAGCAGATGATGCCATGGTGCACTCACATATATGTGACTCGCATAGATGCGGAGTTCCCGGAGGCTGATACATATTTCCCTGCACTTTGCGCTGGATACTGGTCTCTCACCAAACATTCTGACTGGTTAATCTCTGAAACAGGTTTAAGGTATCGCTTCGAGCTCTATGAACGTCATAATAATCAATAAAAGCGATTCCACAGGTGGAGCGGCTGTGGTGAGTTTCAGGTTGATGCAGGCTTTGCGCAGCCTTGGAATTAATGCCGAGATGCTCGTGTGTGAGAAGCTTACAGATTCTCCATATGTGCATTTGGCCGCGTCGCCGCCGAGTATCAAAAGTGCGTTTCTCGCCGAGAGACTTAAGATTTATCTTGCCAATGGTTTCAATCGCGCTGATTTGTTTAAGGTTGACTCTGCTTCCGACGGCCTTCCGCTGCACAGACACCCTCTGGTGAAGCAGGCTGATGTGATCTGTCTGAATTGGGTAAATCAGGGCATGCTTTCGCTCCGAGGACTGCAAAAACTCCAATCGCTCGGCAAGCCGATTTTCTGGACTATGCATGATATGTGGTGCATGACAGGGATTTGCCATCATGCCGGCACTTGTCTCAATTATCACGAGAACTGCGGAGAATGTCAGTTTCTTGGTTCGCGAAAGTCACGCACGGACCTGTCGCATAGAGTATTAGAGGAGAAGTTGAGGATATATCGGAACAGTAAGGCGGCAAAGCCGATACATTTTGTGGCCGTGAGTCGATGGCTTGCGGAATTGGGGCGTAAATCAGCCCTTCTTGCTGATGCAACCCTATCGGTGATTCCCAATGCGTTTCCGACACCGGATTCAGGAATACTTGATTTGAGAGTTCCTGACCGTGACAGGAAATTCAGGGTGTTGATGGGAGCCGCCAGGCTCGATGACCCGGTCAAGGGGTTGCCGATACTTGTTGAGGCCACCCGTCAGCTTAAACTGCGGTATCCGGCTCTTGCCGCCCGCACCGAGTTGGTAACCTTCGGGAATCTGCGAAATCCGGCGGCTCTTGACTGTGTGGAGATTTCACACCGGCATCTCGGGCCGGTGCATGGTGCTGATGCGGTGCGTGATCTATATCTCAATTCTGATTGTGTGGTTTCCACTTCTCTTTACGAAACACTGCCGGGCACTCTGGTCGAAGGGCAGTTCTATGGTGCGGTTCCTGTTAGCTTCGGTCGAGGAGGCCAGGCCGATATAATAGATAATCGCTCCACCGGCTGGATTGCCGAATGGAGCGATGATGTGAAGATTGCCGGTCAAAATATTGCCGCAGGACTTATGTGGGCTTCGGAGCAGGGTGATCAGACACGCAGTCTTATGCTTGCGTCTGCAACCGCGCGGTTTGCCGCCGAAAGTGTCGCCAAACGATATATCGAGCTTTTTCAGGCGTCGATATTGGCGTAAGTGGCGTGAGTTTCGATAAACTCTCTGCGCGGAGCCACATTTTCGCCCATAAGCACTGAGAATGTTCTGTCGGCTTCGGCTGCATTGGTCAGAGTGACCTGCTTGAGCATTCGGTTCTCGGGATCCATAGTGGTTTCCCACAGCTGTTCGGGATTCATCTCACCAAGACCTTTATAGCGCTGGAGTTCAAGTTTGTTGCGGTCACCGCCACACTTGGTGTCCACAAATCTCTGCACCTGCTGGTCAGTCCAGCAATATTCCGCTCCTGAATCTTTTTTCTTTCCCTTGATTGTGCATTTATAAAGCGGGGGAGTGGCGATGTAGAGGTAGCCATTGTCGATAATCGGGCGCATTCTTCTGTAGAAGAAAGTCATGAGCAGAGTCGCGATGTGCGCTCCATCGACATCGGCATCGGTCATAATCACAATCTTGTGATAGCGGAGCTTGGTCATGTTGGGCTCCTTGGAATCCTCTTCAGTGCCGATAGTTACTCCCAGAGTCTTGTAGATGTTGACAATTTCATCGCTTGCCAGCACTTTGTGGTCTTGCGCCTTCTCGACATTGAGGATTTTACCGCGCAGTGGCAGAATTGCCTGGAAATGCGGATTGCGACCCTGCTTTGCAGAACCGCCTGCAGAATCACCCTCGACAAGGAAGAGTTCGCAGAGTTCGGCGTCGCGGCTTTTGCAGGGTGCCAACTTATCGGGCAGACCGGCTGCTCCGAGCGAAGACTTGTTTTGAATGCGCATGCGCGCTGATTGAGCGGCGTGACGGGCCTGAGCCGCAAGAGCTACTTTGTCTACAATAACTTTAGCTTGCTTGGGGTGCTCTTCAAGATAGTTGCGGAGCGCTTCGCTCACAGCAGTCTGCACCACACCCATCACCTCATTATTGCCGAGTTTGGTCTTTGTCTGTCCCTCGAACTGAGGTTCAGCTACCTTGACCGATACCACGGCTGTCAGACCATCGCGGAAGTCCTCTTTAGAAAGTTCAATCTTGAGCTTCTCAAGAAGTTTATTGTCATCGGCATACTTCTTGAGGGTCATGGTGAGACCGCGGCGGAAACCGGTGAGATGTGTACCGCCCTCGATGGTGTTGATATTGTTGACGTAAGAATAGATATTCTCGTTGAAGTCGGTGTTGTAGGTCAAAGCGACTTCTACAGGCACACCATTTTTCTCTGTCTTTAAGTCAATTATGTCTTCAATCAGGGGGTCTTTGCCGGCATCGATATATTTCACGAATTCGCGCAGACCATCTTTGCTGTAGAATACCTCGCTCTTAGGCTCGCCCTGTTCGTCGCGCTCGCGCATGTCGGTGAGGGTCAATGTGATTCCGGCATTCAGGAATGCCAAATCACGCAGCCTGTTGGCCAGGGTCTCATAATTGTATACAGTTTCTGAGAAAATATTTGCGTCGGGGTGGAAGATGATGGTGGTTCCGGTGTGGTCGGATTCGCCGATAACCTTGAGATCGCAGGTTGGTTTGCCTATCGAATACTCCTGCATATAGACTTTGCCGTCGCGGTTAATCTCGGCACGCAGATAGTCGGAGAGCGCGTTAACGCAGCTCACGCCTACACCGTGCAGACCTCCGGATACTTTATACGAGCCTTTGTCGAATTTACCGCCGGCGTGAAGCACAGTGAGCACTACTTCAAGTGCCGGTTTGTGCATCTTCTCGTGCATATCCACCGGGATACCGCGGCCATTATCGGTGACTCGGATTGAGTTATCCTCCTCGATGGTTACATCGATATGGTCGGCATATCCGGCCAAAGCTTCATCGATAGAGTTGTCGACCACCTCATAGACGAGGTGATGCAAGCCGCGCACGCCGGTGTCACCGATATACATCGAAGGACGTTTGCGCACAGCCTCCAGGCCTTCGAGTACCTGTATGTTATCCGCTTGATATTTTTTAGGTTCCTCCCGAAGCTGAGCGTCATCTCCGGTCTCTATTTCATCTATAGCCATAGTTGTTTCTGAGTCGAATTTATCCACAAATTTAATAAAAAAATCGCTCAAAAAAAATAGGGTGCACCGCTTGGGAGCACCCTATAATGAATTTTGTATGAGACTTTAAATTACTCTTCAAACTTCTTGAGGATAAGAGCGGCGTTATGGCCACCGAATCCGAAAGTATTTGAAAGCACAGCCTTAACATCGCGTTTCACGGCCTTATTGAAAGTGAAGTTGAGACGTGGGTCTACTTCGGGGTCATCATCGCCCTCTTCATGGTTGATGGTGGGGGGGATAATGCCGTCAGTAAGGGTTTTAACGCTGAAC
>CAMWLY010000036.1 GCA_947175145.1 uncultured Muribaculaceae bacterium
TGGTTCAAGCCCAAGTTGGACTACAGGAAAGCCATTCGAAAGAGTGGCTTTTTTTATTTTTCGTCAGAGCACCTGACTCTCCGTGTTTATAGTTGGCAGGGAGTCTTGGTTCAAGCCCAAGTTGGACTACAGGAAAGCCATTCGAAAGAGTGGCTTTTTTTGTGTTATCAGTTGGTTATTTATAAATTTGTGCTCACCTGCATCAACCCTGATTGATGTGTTAAGGGGCTACAGTCAAACGTATTTATGTAGAAATAACTATTATATGTTTGTTATAAATCAATAAGTTTTAGAGCGGTTTTCAATTTATTAGACATGAATTATACACCTGAGAATATTACAGAGTTGCAGGAAGATGAAATCTTCGTGTTTGGTTCTAACCTTGCGGGACATCATGCAGGAGGAGCTGCCCGCATCGCCCACGAAAAGTTCGGTGCCGAGTGGGGAGTAGGGGTTGGAATCACCGGCCATTGCTATGCCATTCCGACTATGCAGGGCGGTGTAGAAACCATAAAGCCATACGTTGACGATTTTATCGAACTTGCCCGCGAATGGGACCAAAATACGTTTCTTGTTACACGCATAGGGTGTGGTATTGCCGGATTTTCTGATGAAGACATTGCGCCCCTCTTTGCCGAGGCTTTAAAACTATACAATGTGCGCCTGCCCGAGTCATTTGTCAAAATAATAAATAAACTGCCGGGAGATGAATCGGGCGTAACCGGTGATTATTGATTCAGCTACTTTTAATCCGTAAAAATCGTTGATGTGCAGATGGGGTTTACCTTCATGCTCAAAATCAATATAAATGTGCGGGTCTGTTTTTCTCAATAATTGTCATAATAAGTAATCAGATATTAGACCCCCCTCCCCAGTCTTATCAAATATTGGAGAACGGGATTTTACTAAACCCGGGTAATTAGTCAAAGCTAATTGCTATGTTGTGAGTCAAACGAATAGTCGCAATAACTTCGAAAAATTGCGATTGAAGATTTGCTAATATAATTGCTGATATTATCACTATAGTTTATTAATGATTAACCAATTGTCGCGATTCTTATAGCTATCAAATTTGGTGAGTAGAGTATGATTTTTGTTGTATTGGCTGTTTTTTGAAAGATGTAATCGGATTTTTACAAGTGTCGCTGTTATATGGCGGTTATTTTTGCCCTCGCATTGCAGTCATGTGTCAGTGCGCTCATGAAAACATCAGTTGAAACAATTTCAAAATCATAACAATGAAAAAACTCACTACACTGCGTAATCATTATGTCGTGACTGCATCTGCAGCGCTACTTATGGTTGGCTCATTGATGTCTAATCCGGCTACTACCTTGGCTGCAGACAAAGAGGTGTATCCCGAGATATGCTTTATTTACCCGGCCGAGTGTGGCGCTGACGGTAATCCCATAAGCAAAATGGGTAAACAAGCCGAGGGCGCATACGAATTTTTCCAGGAAAACTATTGCGGAGAAAATGGGAGAGGCGGACTGGTTCCCTCTTACAAATTCCGCGAGATTGATCCCGAAGATACCAAATGCGTGTGGATTCATATAGACCGTGTAGAGGTTAACGAGGGTTGGTCAAATCTTCCGGCTGAATTCTCAAATATTATGTTTATCGATGCGCTGAAGTCCTATATGCAGAATGGTGGAAATATCTACCTTTCCGGTCAGGCTACACAGCTGCTCAGTCCTATGTGGCGCATCGGCGCTATTGAGAAAGCAAATCAGTGGGATCAGAATCAAGCAGGTGCCAATGACCCGGGAAGATGGGGAATCAGCACAAATTATGAGGATAGAAGAGGTAAACTTCACCCCATTTTCAATGGCCTTACATCATATGCCGACGACTCTAAAAAGTTCGGTATACTTGAAGGAGATTTCCTTTATGAGAACCATAACGCTCTATGGAATCTTAGTAAAATAGATTATTATTGCGACAATGAAGGTCAGGAATATTTCAATCAGGGCCTTACCAATAAAGAACTTTTTGAAATAGATAATCAGGCTACAGTTCTTGCTTCGTTTGACTGGGACAACAATGATAATTGCGAATACGCGGGTCTTATCGAATTTCACCCCATATACTGCTGGTCTAATGAAACCAATAGCTATGACATTCCCACTGGAGCTATCATAGCCAACGGCATGGCTTGTATGCAGTGGAGATATTTTACCAACTCCGAGCGTACTGATGAGCGTGAGAAAGGTGCAAACATACATCGCGAGAATCTTGAGACTCTCACCAATAATATTCTGGATTATCTCTCAGATGGTAATCATATAGTCAAAGATGGACACCCTTATTACTATCCTAACAATATCACTGTAGAAGAAGTGCTCGACTGCACCGGTCTGGTGGCGATGTATATAGGATACGATAACGAAGAGGCTCTGGTTAAAAGCAATAACCAGCAGGAATATTCGGCCTACAAGTACTTCAGGGATTACTATGTGAATAATCCTAATTACCATACTCCCGAGTATATTCAGAAGTATGGTGGCAGACATCCGGAAATTCTGTGGAAGGGTGACAAAAATAAGATCAAATTCTGCGGTCAGGAGAATGATACTCCCGGTTGTGTAGGCTTCGAATGTATCTGGGTAAATATCGATGGTGACAGGGCGGAAAGCATCGTGACAGATGAAAATGGCAATCCTCGTCCTGATGGTTATAGATACAGCTCTAAAGATGTGCTTCAGGTATTTGGATCTGAAGAGGCTTACCAATTGCTTATCAATAATTTGCAGCAGTTTAGAGCCGAAGGTGGTAATATCTATACCACCAAGTATGCGAATCTGATTTTAAATGATATTGATTCAAGTATTATGACCCCCACCCAGGTCACAAAGGAGACAAAGACTGAATCTGACAAATGGGGAATCAATGTGAATTTCAATCGAGATGGAAGAACCTACGACCAAAGCTCACATCCTGTATACTCAACCCTGAATCTGGTTCAAAGAGATCATGGTCAAGGTCTGACATTATTTTCAGGTGAAGGTGAACGTCTGGATATCAACTGTCTGTGGTGGTTAGATGATTCACATACCGGTCAGACCGGTTGGAATAGTGCATCAGCACCTGAGCGACTTCAGAGGTTTAATGAGGAGCACAATGCCACAGTACTCGGAGTCTGGGGACATGATGCGGATTATGCATACTATACAGCTGCAATGGTGGAATTTCACCCCAATCCTTCGAGAATGAACCGTCTCACTCCGGCCGGAATCGTGGATTCGCGTCGCGGCACAATCCTCGCTAACGGAGTGGGAGCTTACGAATGGAATACCAATGAAAACGCACCTCACAGTGATAAGGCCGTAAGAGATCTTACGGACAACGTAATCTCTTATCTTACACCTGTAAAATCTAATCCTGTGTATACCGATGTCGAGATAATTACTGATGAAAATGAAGTCGGGAATACCACCGAATACTTTACACTCCAGGGTATACCTGTAAAGTCACCTCGCAATGGAATATTTATCGAGGTCAAGGGGGGAACTTCCCGAAAAATCAATGTAAACTGACGGTAAGTAAGAGATTGTTTTATGTTAACTGAGTCGCAGGGTCTCTAAGGCCTTGCGGCTCAAACCTCTAAATTATGAAAAGAGTCGAGACTTTTATACTTGCAGCTGCATTTCTTGTCATGCTGCTCTCGGGAGGTTGTTCGTCAGAGCAGCCTAAATTTCGTATTGGAGTATCGCAGTGTTCTGACGATGACTGGCGCTCGCAGATGAATGATGAAATCCGACGTGAAGCGCTATTTCACGACAATGCCGAGGTCGAGATACGCATATCCAATGATGATAATGCCAAGCAGATAGAAGATATCGAATACTTTATAAATCATAATTTTGATATTCTGATTGTATCACCTCGCGAAGCCAAGGCGCTTACTCCGGTGATACGTAAAGCCTACGAGAAGGGTATTCCGGTCATAGTGTTCGACAGAGCCATTGATGGTGAATACTACACATCATATATGAAATTGGATAATGAAGGTGTGGGCCGGGCCGCAGCCCAATATGTAGTGCAATCAGTCAAAGGGAAAGAGGGTAAGATCATTGAACTCCGCGGTCTTGATGATTCTTCACCGGCGATAGACCGTCACAATGGTTTCCGCGATGGCATCGATTCGATGGACCATATCAGGGTCGTGGCGAGTGTGCCGGCTTTCTGGAAGCAAGAGGCGGCTTTTAATGCTATGGATTCTCTCCTGACCATGCACCCCGATGTAAATGTGGTCTATGCCCACAATGATTTGATGGCGATTGGTGCAGCCCGCGCAGTTAGAAAGCATAAACTCTCCGGTGTCAAGGTTATCGGCACCGATGCGGTGCCGGCATTAGGAATAAAGGCAGTAGCCGATTCACTGATAGATGCCACTTTTGTTTACCCCACAGAGGGTGACCGGGTGCTGAGAACAGCTCTGGCAATTCTCAATGGTGAGCATTTCGAGCGTGTGGACATGGTGCCTGCCCACATTGCGGTCGATAGCACGAATGCCGAGATTCTTATGCGTCAAAATCAGCTCCTTACCGATCGCACACGCAAGATTGAGGTCATGAATGCGCGCAACACTCTGATGCAATCGCGGCACCGCACACAGCAATACCTGCTGATAGCTACCGGAATCGCAGCCATACTTCTTGTTATGGTGATAATCTTCTTGATTCGATATCTGAATCAGAGGCGCAGATATGAAAAGATTCTGACCGATACTAATGAAGAGCTTAGTCGCGAGCGTGACCGACAAAATGAATTATACAGTCAGCTGGAAGAGGCAACCCGCTCCAAACTTGTGTTCTTTACCAATGTTTCACACGACCTTCGCACCCCGATTACACTTATCTCCGAACCCATAAGTCAGGTAGCTCAGGCCGACTACTTGACTCCGGCCCATCGCTCCATGATGCAGCTTGCAATGCGCAATCTCCGCATACTCAAGCGTATGATCGAGCAGATACTCGACTTCCGCCAGTATCAGAATGGCAAGATGGATTTAAATTGTGAGGAGCTTTGCCCGGTGCGCTATATCAGAGAGTGGGCAGATGCTTTTCAAGCCATAGCTGCCAAGCGACACATAAGATTCAGTATAATTATAGATGCCGACGAAAATGCCTCGGCTGCAGTAGATATAGAGAAGCTGGAACGCATATTTTTCAATATCGTATCCAATGCTTTCAAATATACCGCTGATTCAGGGAGCATCACAGTTCGCTTCTCCATGAATCCCCGTGATTTGGTGATAAGTGTCACTGATACAGGCATAGGAATATCTGAAGAAGATGCGAAGCATATATTTGATCGCTTCTATCGGGTTGATAAGGTGCATCCTACCGGCTCGGGCATCGGTCTTTCTCTCACTAAAGCATTTGTAGAGGTTATGGGTGGGGAGATTAATGTGGAGAGTGCTCCGGGCAAAGGTTCTGTGTTTACTGTCATATTACCGATAAAACATATCGAGAAGCATTCAGAACCGAAAAACTCAATTGTCAATACAGATGCAGACTTCGAACAAGATGTGGTATCCGAACTGCAGCCTGTGGAAAGAGAGGCTTCCGGCCTTGACAGTGAGCGTCCGCTTATACTTATAGTTGATGATAATCCTGATATTTTAATCTTTCTTCAGGATTTACTCTCCGCCAAGTATAATATAATCACCGCTACCGATGGAAATACCGGACTAAGACTGGCTAAGAGATATGTGCCCTCATTGGTGATAAGTGATTTGATGATGCCAAGCATCGATGGTCTTGAATTATGCAGGGAGATCAAGGCGGAAATTACTACTTCGCATATACCGGTGCTAATACTCACAGCCTGCAAGCTTGACGAGCAGAGGGTGCAGAGTTATGAATCCGGTGCAGACAGTTATATCTCCAAGCCATTCTCGGCAAAGGTGCTGACATCGCGTGTGGAGAATCTGCTTGCCGGCAGAAAGAGGATTAATGACCTTTACTCAAGTTTGGATAGAAATAATGCCCATGCAGAAGATAATTCAAGAGACTTGCCTGCTACCAATGATCCTCATGAAGTGGAATCTCGCTTTTACAGGGAATTTCTCGATAAAGTAATGCAGCGATATAAAGACTCCGAATTATCGGTTAAGGATATAGCCGAAGCGCTTGGCATGGGTTCAACGCAACTTTCGCGCAAAATCAAAGCCTTGACATCGCTGACTCCGGTCGATATAATCCGCAACATAAGAGTTCGCGAAGCGCGAAAACTTATTTTGACCACTGAAATGTCGATTTCTGAAATTGCCTACGAAGTCGGATTCTCATCTCCGCAATATTTCTCCAAATGTTTTAGAGATGAATATTCGGTCACACCATCAGATTTAAGACAAACTTCAGGCCCAAAATATAAAAAATAGGGAATCGGATATGAAATATGTGTATTTATAAATGATTGTCATTTTTTTGAAAATGAAGCGCGGGGAGCCCGTATACCTTTGCAGCATCAAAATCATTTCAAATCAATTTTTAAAAAAGACATCATGAAAATCTTGACTCCCGTACTTGCAACATTAGTTTGCGCCACAGCAGTATCAGCATCACCAAAAGTAGGTATGTTCCTCAGCTCTGATTCATCAAATGCTCCTCAGGAGGTAGCAGCCGCACAGTGGTTCGGTGATACATTCAGCGATGGAGAGTTGCTTACAAAAGCTGATCTGGATAATATCACTCCCGAGAATTATAAGGCTATCTGGGTGCATATCGACCGTTGCGGCATCGGCATGGGTTATAACAATCTCCCCGAAGACTATAGAGACAGCGAGGTAAAAGCGAAGCTCACCGAATATGTAAAGAATGGTGGTGCCCTTTATCTCTCAAAATTCGCTACTCAGATGGTACACGAGCTCGATCGTATCGACGCAGCATACGCTCCCGGTATTTTCGGTGACGGTGATGGTGGTGTAGGCACCGACGTGTGGTGTGTGAATGCATACCTCGGTTCAATGCAGACATATATTGCCGATGCAGACCCCACTCAGATTTATGACCGCACTACACACCCCATCTATGCCGGCATGGAAAAATGGGAAGCTCATTCAGAGCAGATCGCGGATTATCCTCACCCCGCGTTCCCGCTCCTCGGCACCGGCACAGGTGAAGGAATCCATCGAGAAGACCACAACTGCATGTGGGACCTCAATGCTTACACATGGTCAGTAGAGGGCAAGAACACTCTCGAACAGCTCGAAAACCAGTATAACTGCACCGTAATCGGTACCTGGGGTCATGTTCAGGACTATTGCGTAGCCGGTATCGTAGAGTTCAAACCCGACAGCAACTATAAGGGCACAATCATCGCCAACGGTCTTGCAGCTTGCGAATGGGCTCCCCGCACTGCCAACAATGCATACCATTCAAATCTGACTAAACTCACTCAGAATACTCTCGAATATCTGGCTAACACAAATACATCTGCTGTT
Source organism: uncultured Muribaculaceae bacterium (assembly GCA_947175145.1). GTDB lineage: Bacteria > Bacteroidota > Bacteroidia > Bacteroidales > Muribaculaceae > Lepagella. Next base: position 7,451 of record CAMWLY010000036.1, read on the forward strand.
GATACTCTCGCAGCTGAGAAATCAGGAGAAACTGCATATTATACCATCGATGGTGTAAAGACAGCAAATCCCGTAGCAGGTGGCCTTTACATCATGATTCGCGATGGTAAGGCTTCAAAAGTACTTGTAAAGTAAGGTTCTATTGTTGGTTAAAGAATAAAAGTTGGTTCATAAGAAATAATCAATAATCCCAATACACATATATAAGATTTTAAAGGTTGATAGAAAGAGTCCGTCTGATTGGTTCAGGTGGGCTTTTCTTTTTGATTTTGACCGGTTCAGGGCGATAATGAAAAGAGAGGTTGTGTCATAATTGAACACAGCTTCCTGTCTTGTGTTACCACGCACACAGTCCGACACACAAGTATAATGAGTATGTATCAGAGCCACAAGTACACTCTCCTCCAGATGATGCATGTCAGCGGACATAAACCCCAAAAAACCTTCATGGACTATATCAAACTCTTTTCAGATGAAATTGCCGACGAGATAGTCGCCATCGCCAACGGAGCAAAATCCGAAGTGTTCTGACGATAGTTAAAAATAGGAAGTGTCGTAATAGCAGGAACTTTTATTAATTTTGCATTATGGAAATGAGCAACGAGACAAAACTCGTGATATACAAGTCACCAAACGGTGAAACCCAATTGGATGTGACTGTACATGGTGACACTATCTGGCTTACACAACGTCAGATTGCAGAGCTTTTTGGTACTAAAGTACCTGCTATCTCAAAGCATCTGAAGAACATATTTGAGTCTGGAGAATTGGAGCGAGACGCGACTATTTCCAAAATGGAAACAGTCGTGAATCGGGGTTTTCGCGGTTTGTCTGTAGAAGTAGTTGACCATTATAATCTTGACGCAATACTTTCAGTCGGTTATCGTGTAAGTTCAAAAAATGCCACCGCATTCCGAATCTGGGCTAATAAAATCTTAAAACAGTACCTTCTACAAGGCTACGCTGTCAATGAACGCATCGCCTCACAGAAATATGACGAATTGAGCCAATTGGTAAAGGTTCTTGGGCGAACCATTCACAATCAGGAAAAGATAAACGCGGATAGTCGCTCCCTGCTTAATGTAGTGGTTGATTATACATATGCTCTCGATACACTTGATCGTTACGACTATCAGGAATTGAAGATTGAAGATACCACAGGCAACGAGGCGTTCCATGCAACATATGAGAATGCGATGGAAGTCATACGCGAACTGCATGAGAAATTCGGAGGAGGTACTCTCTTTGGGAATGAAAAGGATGACTCTTTCAAAAGCTCGATAGGTCAGATTTACCAGACCTTCGGTGGCATTGATCTATATCCTTCTGTTGAAGAGAAGGCTGCTATGCTTCTGTATCTCGTTACGAAAAATCACTCTTTCAGTGACGGTAACAAACGCATTGCAGCGACGCTGTTTCTATGGTTTCTCAACGGCAATAGCATTCTTTACAATGAAGATGGCTCGAAGAGAATCGCCGACAATACTCTGGTCGCCCTCACTCTAATGATTGCCGAGAGCCGTACCGAGGAGAAGGACACAATGGTAAAAGTCATCGTAAACCTCATAAATAAAAATAATTGAGGCTGCGCCGTAAATCTTGAATTACGACACAGCCTCTCTCATTTGTTTTGGTTGAAGAATCCTGATTACTTGCGGATACCGAGTTCCTTCTTGGCGATAATCGCGCGATAGCGATTGATATCCTTGCGGATAAGATAGTCGAGAAGGCTGCGGCGCTGACCTACGAGAGCCTTAAGAGCGCGGGCGGTAGAGTGGTCCTTGTGGTTCTCTTTGAGGTGCTCGGTCAAGTGCTTGATGCGGATTGAAAACAGAGCAATCTGGCTTTCGGGGCTGCCGGTATCGCCGGGGCCTGATCCGTAAGTTTCGAAGATCTTCTTCTTCTCTTCAGATGAAAGATGCATAGTGTGAAGTATTTAAATAAGTGATTAATAAAGCTTTTCATGGAAAAGCCACGCGGTTTCCATCATGGATTCACACTTCACCGCGCTACTTTTGTCCGAAAAGCATTGCAAAATTACAATAATATTTGCATATCACAAAATAAAGCGGTAATTTTGCAGTCGCAAATGTGCCGCGCGGGCTTGAATCAAGAGCGTAAAGCCGCCTGCCGGACTAACTATTATTTTTAACGATAAGATGTACGCAATCGTAGAAATCAAAGGACAGCAGTTCAAAGCCGAAGAGGGCAAATATCTGTATGTCCACCACCTCGGTGACAGTGTAAAAGAGGGTGATGCAGTATGCTTTGACAAGGTTCTGCTTCTCGACACCGATGGTGATGTGAAAGTAGGCGTTCCCGCAGTAGAGGGCGCTAAAGTGGAATGTGAAGTGCTTATGCCCCTCGTAAAGGGTGACAAAGTGATCGTTTTCAAAAAGAAACGTCGCAAAGGCTATCGTCGTCTCAACGGACATCGCCAGCAGTTCACTAAAGTAATGGTAAAGAAAATCGTCAACGCTTAAACCGAAAAATAGAAAATGGCACATAAGAAAGGTGTCGGTAGTTCTAAGAACGGCCGCGAATCAGAAAGCAAACGACTTGGAGTGAAAATCTTCGGTGGCTCGAATTGCCGTGCAGGCAATATCATCAAGCGTCAGCGTGGCACTCAGCACCATCCCGGTCTGAATGTAGGTATGGGTAAAGACCACACTCTTTTCGCTCTCATCGATGGAATAGTAGTATTCACTACCGGTAAGAATGGCCGCAAGTTTATCAACGTGCAGCCTCATGCCGCTCAGTAAATTATTACTACACTCATAGCACCGTTCCGGATTGCCAAAAAGCAATCCGGAATTTTTTTGTATTTATCCGAAATATCTGTTAATGATGAATATTAGTCGGTTGCATGATACTGCAAAATATCTTAATTTTGTGTTTCCATATAACCGGAACATCTGATGGCCGATAACCATAATAGCATAGACCCTGAAAACAAGACTCCTGACTCGCAGGAATCGGTTCAAAAAAAAACTAAGCATCACCTCATCAAGACTACTTGGCTAAGGCGCTTATTAAAGACTATCGGTATTATTCTGATAGTAATTCTGCTTATCCCTGTCGCCTTATATATCCCTCCGGTACAGAAATTCGCCATCAAGGTATCAACCGGCATGATTAAGAAGTCTACCGGCATGGATATCGGTATAGGGTATTTCAGGCTTTCCTTCCCGCTTGAAGTGCATCTCGAAGATGTCACCGTGATTGAAGCCAAAGGAGATACTATGGTCAGGGCCCGCGATCTTGTGGCTGATATAAAACTGCTCCCTCTTCTAAAACTTGATGTAGACATAAATCGGGTTAAGCTTGTAGATGGTCATTATCGTATGCTCGCTCCCGATTCCTCCATGTATCTGACTGTAGATGCAGGATTACTTGATATTGACGATAAGAGTTCGGTCGATATCAAGACCATGACTATCGATCTCAACAAGACTCTCCTGCGCAACGGACACCTCGGTCTGGTGATGGATGTCTGGAAAAAGCAACCGCAGCCGGAAGACACTGCCTCTGCACCGGTAAATATGAGAATACTTGCGAGAGACTTGCAGTTGGAGAATTTCTCATTCAGCATGTCGATGCTTCCCACCATAGATACCATGGGAGTGTCAGTCAAGCAGATTGATATACGCAATGCTGAGGTGAATCTTGCCGACAATTTGGTGAAATGGGGTCTTGCCGCCATCAATGATGGTTCTTTCGAATACCTTGCTCCCGACCCGGAGTATGTGCGCACTCACCCGGCACCTCTGTCTGCGCCCTCTTCAGGCCCTCCGATGCGAATTATGGGTGATAGTATCTCACTTGATAATCTGAATGCGATTTATGGTATACGCGGTGCTAAACCGCAACCCGGCTTCGACCCCAATTTTCTCAAATTTACCGGTGTAGGCATCGGGTTGAGAAATTTCTATAATGAGTCTGCCACCGTGAGACTGCCATTAACAAGACTCGAAGCTCGCGAACGCTGCGGACTTCAGGTTCTCTCAGGGCGTGGCACTGTGGGTATTGATTCCCTCGGGCTGACTGTAGATGATGTGGATATATCCACAGTTTACTCCCGGATTCGCGCCACAGCCGGAGTGCCTTTTGCCCTGATGGCACTGCAACCGCAGGCGCCACTCAATGCCAAAGTAAATGCCCGCATAGGCCTGCCTGATGTAGAGGCGTTTATGCCCACACTCAAGCCTATGCTCGCCAACATTCCGGCTCGCAAACCACTTATTGTTGATCTCAATGCCGAGGGTACTCTTTCAGATATAGATCTCCCGGAGCTTAAGGTGGAAATGCCCGGGGTGCTGAAACTCAATGCAGCGGGAAGCGCCAAAAATCCGCTCGATGTCAAAATGCTTATAGCAAGAGTGAAATTCGAAGGATTGCTTGCCGATCCTGCCGTAGCCGATAAATTTATAGGAGATGTCGGTTTTAAATTGCCGGCATTTTCAATCGATGGTAATGCCACAGCCAATGGGTTGAGTTATGGCGCCGATTTCAGACTTTTGAGTGATGCCGGCGACGTAGCGGCCAAGGGTAATGTGGCACTCACACCGGAGCAATATACTGTCGATGTGGCAGCCACCGGTTTTGATGCCGGCAGATTTGTGCCGACCTCCGGATTAGGTCGGGTCACAGCTACAGTGTCGGCACATGGCAGAGGCTTCAATCCGCTGAGTGGAACCGCTGTGACTGATGCAATCGTAGATGTAAAACAGATAGAATACAAGCATAAGCTGCTTCGTGACATCAAGCTCTCCGCCTTGCTCACCAATGCAGGCGATATGACCATAGATGCCACGAGCGCCAATCCGGGACTCGACTTTTCGGTTTATGGCACCGGCACAATTCATAATAATGACTACAGGGTTGATCTGGATGCCGATTTTCGCGATGTGAATCTGCAGGCGCTTGGCCTGACTGATTCGGTGTGTGCCGGTTCAGCGCGAATCAAACTTGTGGGTGCCGCTCAGCCTTCTTCGTGGACCTATACAGCCGACCTTGATGTGACCGGAGTGGAGTGGGCGCTCCCCGACAGATATATACATCTGCCCGATGGTCTCAGCGCTCAGGTGCGCACAAACCCGGCGCTGACTTCAGTTTCGGTAAATTCGATGCTTACGAATATCGATTTCTATTCTCAGGCCGGTCCGCAGCAGGTAATCAATGGTTTCACAAAAGTGGCCGAGCTTGCTACAAAACAGCTTGAGGAGAAAACACTCCTTATCGATAAGCTCGCCGAACAGCTCCCTCACTTCAATCTGAATCTCAATGCCTCCGGCCGCGGAGCACTCGGACAAATACTCGAAGGTTCCGGCATAGGCATCGACACCGTGTATGCGAATCTGAATTATGATTCGCTTATCAATGGCAGGGTAGGTGCGTTGAATCTCTCTACCACATCGCTCAATCTCGATACTCTGACATTAGACCTGAAACAGCGCGGTTCATTGCTCGATTACAGGGCACATGTCGGCAATCGCCCAGGTGTCTTAGATGAATTTGCTCGTGTAAATGTCAATGGATATGTGGGCGATAACCGTATCAGTGCTTATTTGAATCAGTGGAACATAAAGGGTGAGCAGGGATATCGCATAGGTCTGACTGCCGCTTATATGGACTCTATAATCTCGGCACACATCACCCCGCTGAAATCCACAATTGCCTATATGCCCTGGCAATTCAATGATGACAACTTTGTGGAGTTCAACACCCACTCCAAGCGAATTGAAGCTAACCTCACGGCAAGCAGTGCGGAGAGCAGCATCACTGCCCGCACACAGACCTTGGAAAATGGTTTTGATGAATTATATCTGAATATCAAGAACCTTCATGTGCAGGATTTCCTGCAGATGTGGGCATTAGCGCCACCGGTCAAGGGCGATCTGAATGCAGACATGCATGTGCAGTATGAAGCCCAGCGCTTTACCGGTCATGGCACAGTGGGATTCTCCGATGCTTACTATGACCGCACATCGCTTGGTAATTTTGATATAAATCTTGATGCAGGTTATGGTTTGGATATGAGTACCGACGTCAAGGCGACACTAAATATCAACAATGATCCCGCGATGGCTCTATATGCGAATCTGCGTAATGGACCCGATGGATTAGCTCCGGATTCAGTAGGCCTCTCACTGACAAGATTCCCCCTTAAGATAGCCAATCCATTTCTTGACAATAATCTGGTGCTCAACGGATTCCTGAATGGTGACATGCACATGCGCGGTTCATTTACCAAGCCTTTGCTCAATGGTAATCTTGAGTTTGATTCCGTGACAGCCAAAATTCCGATGATTGGTGCAACTCTCAAACTCCCTCAGGATATTATCGATATTCGCGATAATCTCGTGACTTTCAGGGATTTCAATATTTATGGCGCGAACAAGAACCCGATCACACTTCAGGGAGGTTTGGATGCGCGTGATTTCAGCGATTTAAAATTCGATCTTGCGCTCAATGCATCAAATTTCCAACTGATTAAGAGTGACAAGCGTTCGCGTGCGGATCTTTATGGAAAAGTATTCCTTAACCTCGGCGCTACTGTCAAGGGCCCCATGCAGCGTCTGAATGTGAATGGCAATGTCAATATCCTCGGTACAACTGATGCTACCTACAGGTTGAACATGGAGACCACACAGATGGCCACACAAGGTAGCGAAGGCATAGTCAAGTTTGTGAACTTCAATGACACCACCGATGTGGCGAAAGCTGACTCGACCCAGATTTCACCTCTGAACATGCGTATCAATGCCGACCTTGTGATATCTCCCGGGGCGCAGTTTGAAGTTCTTCTGTCGACCAACGGTACCGACAAGGTGGAACTTGCCCCCACTGCAAATTTGGTATATTACCAGAATTATATGGGAGATATGACGCTAAACGGTAGTTTGAGACTGGGCGATGGATTCGCTCGTTATGCTGTGCCGGTGATAGGAGAGAAGATGTTTGTATTTGACCCGGCAAGTACCATCACATTCAATGGCCCGATTGATAACCCTATTCTCGATGTCAAAGCATCTGATGAAGTTAAGGCCAATGTGAGCGACGGCTCAAATTCGCGACTCGTTAACTTTATTGTGACCTTGCTTGCCACCAATCCCCTGAATAATCTGAAGGTCGCCTTTGATCTCTCTACCAATGATGACCTGACCATACAGAATGAATTGCAGTCCATGAGTGCCGACCAGCGTCAGACTCAGGCCATGAACTTGCTGCTATACGGACAATATATGGGCATGGGCACCAAGGCCAACGCTGCAAGTGGCAACATGCTTTACTCCTATCTGGAATCCACTCTGAATTCTTGGGCAGCCAAAAATATTAGGGGAGTAGACCTGTCGTTTGGAGTCAATCAGTATGACAAAGTGACCGATGGAGTTTCGAATACAGAGACCAGTTACAGTTACCAGGTATCGAAATCACTGTTTAACAACCGGTTCAAGATACAGGTCGGTGGCAACTATTCCACTGATTCGGCCGACGATGAAATAGCACAGAACCTGATAAGCGATGTGGCAGTCGAATATATCATCAAGCAGAATGAGAATATGAATATGCTTGTGCGTCTGTTCAGACACATAGGATTCGAGAGTGTGCTTGAAGGAGAAATTACCGAGATGGGTGCGGGCTTTGTATACAAGAGACATCTGCAGAGCCTTAGAGGCTTGTTCCGCTTCAGGTCTAAAAAGAAGAATAAAAACAAGAATCAGAATAACCCGGTCGAAACCCCTGTGAAAGCAGCCAATGTCAAAGCTGCAGTACTTCCTGAGGAATCAGCCGTGAGCAATGACACAACCAACAATAAAGCCTTATGAACATGAAGAAGCAAAGATTAAGTTTGCCCCTGGGTTTGATAGCGGCTTTAGTCATCATGGTTGTAGTCGCATCATGCTCCACCACCAGTAAGATTCCCGATGGAGATATGCTGTATAATGGCTTGAAACTTGACTATACCACAACACCGCCCGATTTGAAACTCGCGCCCGGTGTTAAGTCAGACGTTATGAAAGCCATCAATGTGAAGCCTAACAATGCGATCCCTCTAATCACACCATATAAGAGGTATCCCTTCCCCTTGGGGCTCTGGGTTTATAATCACATGAGTGATTCAGCACGCGGTTTCAAAGGGTGGATATACAGGAATTTTGTATCCGAACCGGTGCTTATCAGAGATGTGAAGCCGGAGACTCGCGCCAAAATGATCAAGGCTGTGCTTGACAATAACGGCTATTTCAACTCATCGGTGGAATATGATGTAAAGCCGCGCAAGAACCCCAAGATTGCCGATGTGGATTATCATGTGGAGGTGGGCGAGCCTTATCTTCTCGACACCATAATATATATGCGCGCCACCGAACCGCCCGGTGTCGCGGACTATATTGATACACTCGCTCATGCGAGTTATTGCCTGAAAGCCGGCGAAAGATTCTGCGTGGATTCCCTCTCATCTGAAAGGGTAAGGATAACTAATGCCCTGCGTAACAAAGGATTTTATTACTTCCGCCCCGATTACATAGAATTCCTCGCTGATAGCCTTATCACTCCGGGCAGAATTTCGCTGAAAATTACCATGGCGGAGAATACACCATCGTTTGCACGCAAGCGTTGGAAAACCGGACAGGTTTACACCACTGTTCACCGCAGGTCCACCAATCACCCGGGCACTCCCGATACCCTGCAGACCCCCAAAGGAGAACTTGTGGTTTACAAGCCTTCGAAATTGCGTCCGAATCTGATACCGTCATGCATCACATTCCGCAAAGGGCGTTGGTTCACGGTGCGCAATATGGATCGCACTCAATCGCGCCTGTCGCGTCTCGGTATATTCGGAAATATCCAGATTCAGCCTGTGCCGGTAGACACCGTGAATCCTACGCTCGATGTCATGATAGACTGCCGGTTTGAGCGCCCGATCGAAGCCACTATTCAGGCCAATGTTACATCTAAGTCCAATTCATATCTGGGCCCGGGTCTTATATTGAGCATGAGCAACAATAACCTATTTGGCGGTGCCGAGAGGTTCAGCATTCAGCTTAAAGGTTCATACGAATGGCAAACCGGAGCGCACCGCAGTTCGCTGCTGAATAGTTATGAATTCGGAATAGGCGCATCATTGGCATTCCCGAGACTTCTTGCTCCCGGATTTATGAGGCGCACAAACCGCGAACTCAACTGGACAACAATCACTCTCAATGCCAGTGTGCTCAATCGTCCGCACTATTTCCGGCTTGCCGAATTTGATGGTGGCCTGAACTATGAGTGGAACTATTCGCGGCGTGTTACCAATCAGCTGACACTTTTCAAGCTTACGTATAGCAAGCTGATGAAAACCACACATGAATTCGACTCAATCATGGCCGAAAATCCGGCCGTGGCATTGAGTTTCGAAAGTCAGTTTATCCCGGAAATCAGCTATACCTATAATTATGAGAGATGGCTTGAGAGAAGCCGCAACAACGGATTTAATTTCACATTTACAGTGAAAGAAGCCGGCAATATCTTCTGGGGAATATGGCGTGCATGCGGCGATAAAGGTCGCAAGACCATGTTCGGCACACCATTCTCGCAGTTTGTCAAGGGGCAGGCTCAATTGATATACAGCCGGCGCTTGATTGCCGGCAGTGATCAATGGCTTGTATCGCGTGTTCTTATAGGTGCGGAACACGCCTATGGCAACTCGCGCACAGTGCCCTATGCCGAGCAGTTCTATATCGGTGGTGCAAACTCCATCAGAGCTTTCACGGCTCGTTCGTTAGGCCCGGGAAGTTATCGCGCGCCAAAAGCTATGAAAAATGGTTATTTCGACCAGACAGGTACATTCAAATTTGAGGTAAATGCAGAATATCGTTTCCCGCTTGTCAGTATCCTGCATGGAGCACTGTTTGTCGATGCCGGTAATATCTGGTTGCTTCGCAATGACCCCTTGCGCCCCGGCGGACTGATAAACCGAAAGGATTTCCTGAGAGACCTCGCACTTGGCACCGGTGTCGGTTTGCGTGTGGACTTGGGCATGATGGTAATCCGCGGTGACTTGGGTTATGGACTTCACGCTCCTTACAGCACCGGACGCGATTCTTATTTCAACATAGCGTTCAAAAAGGCATTCGCATTCCATCTCGCCATAGGATATCCATTCTAAACAGATGCGTTATGTCGCGACTTACACCGGCTGAAAGGAGAGGCGGGCTATTGCTCGTGATTATATGTGCCTTGGTTTTGCTATCGGCCTATCTTCTGCCCAAATGCATGCGTAAAAACATGCAACCACAAAATTTCGAGGTTAAAGAAAAGGTAGATACAGTCTATGTAGAGCGCAAGGTTCAATCAAAAGCCGGAAAATCCAAACGCAAAAAGTCCGGCTCAGGCAGTCGGAGAACACGGCCCGAAATTCCGGATAAATCCGATTATCAGGGGAGTCAAAACGCGAATTTTGAGCTTCAGGAAATCCCGAGAAGCAGGGATTCAATACCTGCGGCAGCGAATTATTAAGTTCAATTTATGCTTTATAGCATAAATTTTGTAATTTTGCACTCGAAAGAAAAGCAGAAATAATGCAGAATATTCGGAATATAGCCATCATAGCCCATGTGGACCATGGCAAGACCACTCTCGTTGACAAAATGCTTCTCGCCGGGCATCTCTTCAGAGATAACCAGTCGACCGGTGAGCTGATTCTTGATAACAACGATCTGGAGCGTGAGCGTGGCATAACCATTCTTTCGAAGAATGTCTCTATTGAATATAAAGGTACCAAGATTAATATCATAGACACCCCGGGACACGCTGACTTCGGCGGCGAGGTTGAGCGTGTGCTCAATATGGCCGACGGTTGCCTGCTTCTTGTCGATGCATTTGAAGGTCCGATGCCTCAGACCCGATTTGTGCTTCAGAAGGCTATTCAGATGGGTCTCAAACCTGTAGTGGTAATCAATAAGGTCGATAAACCAAACTGTCGCCCCGATGAGGTCAACGAAATGGTGTTTGATCTTATGTTTAATCTTGATGCCACTGAAGAGCAGCTTGATTTTCCCACTATTTATGGTTCTGCCAAGCAGAATTGGATGAGTACCGACTGGCGCAAACCCACGCAGGATATTACCCCGGTGCTCGATGCCATAATAGATTATATTCCGGCACCGCGCCGCATAGAGGGTGACCCCCAGATGCTTATCACCAGCTTGGATTATAGCAACTATGTCGGTAGAATCGCTATCGGACGTGTGCATCGCGGTACCCTCAAAGAGGGAATGGAAGTCGGATTGTGTAAGAAAGACGGAACTGTGACCCGCCAGAAAATCAAAGAATTGCATACCTTTGAGGGAATGGGCCGCAAAAAAGTCGAAGAGGTCGGAAGCGGCGATATATGCGCGATTATCGGTCTCGACAATTTTGAAATCGGTGATACCATCACACTCTTCTCCAATCCGGAACCGCTGCCCCGAATCGCAATCGACGAACCGACCATGTCGATGACATTTACCATCAACGACAGCCCATTTTTCGGCAAAGACGGTAAGTATGTGACTTCGCGTCATATCCAGGAACGCCTTGATAAGGAACTTGACAAGAACCTGGCGCTTCGTGTGGAGAAGGGTGATCGCGAAGATGTGTGGCGTGTGTTCGGTCGTGGTGTGCTTCATCTCTCGATCCTTATCGAGACTATGCGCCGCGAGGGTTATGAGCTTCAAGTCGGCCAACCGCAGGTTATCATCAAGGAAATTGATGGTGTGAAATGTGAGCCGATAGAAGCACTTACAGTCAATGTGCCTGAAGAATACAGCTCCAAGGTCATAGATATGGTGACTCGCCGCAAAGGTGAGATAATATCCATGGAGACGCGCAATGATAGAATCGACATAGAATTCCAGATTCCATCGCGTGGCATAATCGGTCTGCGCAATAATGTGCTCACCGCCACAGCCGGTGAAGCGATTATGGCTCACCGCTTTTTGGAATATCAGCCTTGGAAAGGTGAAATAGAGCGACGCACCAATGGTTCTCTGATTGCAATGGAAGCCGGTACAGCTTACGCCTATGCCATCGACAAACTGCAGGATAGAGGCAGATTCTTCATATTCCCGCAGGAAGAAGTCTATGTTGGTCAGGTAGTAGGGGAGAACGCCAAAGACAGGGATATCCCGGTCAATGTAACCAAATCCAAAAAACTTACCAACATGCGTGCTTCCGGAGCTGATGATAAGGCAAGGATTGTTCCCCCGGTAGTGTTCTCGCTTGAAGAAGCCCTCGAATATATCAAGGAAGATGAATATGTAGAGGTGACTCCCCACCATCTGCGACTCCGCAAGATAATTCTTGATGAAAATGAGCGCAAGCGTGCGCAGAAAAGTTAAAAGCAGAAAATATTTCTTACTTCCAATATATAAAGGCATCGGTACCCATGAATACCGATGCCTTTGTTAGTTCGCCCGACATGGGCATAGTCTAACGGGTGCAAGTCCCGAGCGCGCCCC
>CAMWLY010000037.1 GCA_947175145.1 uncultured Muribaculaceae bacterium
TTATGATATTTTACATTAACTTTGGGATTTCAACACAAGTCTTAAAATAATCAAGTAATTCCGATGACTGAACAAGACATCAAGCGTATCTGGGAAAAAGGAATTAAAATTGAAGGGCTTGACCCTGACCTGTATAGAAAGGATGTAGCCGGTGCCTTGATGATTTTTACCAAATTCAACGATCATACCGATGAATACGGCTGGTCGATAGACCATATATATCCCATCGCTATGGGGGGTGACGATAACCCTGTGAATCTCCGCCCCATGCATATAGAAAATATCAGATCTAAAGGCTCCGATTTCCCCGTATATTTCAGAGTCAGAAAGATGGACGGCACCCGAAATATAATTCAACGCGGTCAGTGCCGCATCGGCACCAAACTCCTCGAAACAATAAAAACACTCTACGGCTACAATGGCTGACCGACTTACCCTAAGCGTAAAAAAACTTTTCGGATCATTTGATTATGAGCTTTCTCTCGTAAAAGGCTCTTCTCCGCTCGTGATTACCGCACCAAACGGATATGGGAAAACTACACTGCTGACTATTCTCAATAACCTGCGACTCGGTAACCTGATATACTTCTGGAGATTACAATTCAGCGAAATACACCTAAAATTCGGTGAGAATTTCAATCTTTGTGTCAAATCACTTGAGGGAGATATTTCTGAATCTTCAGAAAGCATTGAAGATAGCGAAGAATCCAACATCGAACATTCAGTAGTATTTGAAGTTGAAGGGCAACCGAATACACGGCTTGAATTATCTCGCTCCCGACTTATCGAAATAATTCGCCAGCCTTCTTCAATACGTTTCTCCGAAGTCATTTTAGCCGTTTTAGATCAGGAGAATTCTCTTGTTGCAAATACTGACTTGCTGCTCGAGAATTATGCAGAAGATATACTTGCGGCTTTGTCGAAAACACAAGACAGCAGCCTTGTTTTGTCGCTCGCTTCACTTCCGCAAGTGGTATATATCAAAGCCGACCGACTCACACGCGATAAATCGGAGGAATTGCGATTTAAGCATAAGATACGGGGTGTAAATGAAATATCACGTGAGGAAGAGATATATGCTATCTCTCAAGCTCTTGAGAGTCAATTGAATATCGAGTACAGAAAATATCTGGCGATATCGCAGAAGTCCGACAAGGAGTTTGTGAATAATCTGCTTCATGAATCCGAGGATATCTCAAAAGAGGATTATGAACTTGAGGTAAAAGCAGTAGAAAAGAAGATTAAGACTCTGGTGGGATATGGACTGGTTAACAAATTCACACTCCCTGAGTATCACGAACAAAAGAGTTTTGTGCTTAAGGCATATCTAAAAGACCTTAATACCAATTTTGCCTCCTACGATACAATCGTCCGCAAGCTGAATTTATTTATCGAATTGATAAATAAAAAGCAAATGACCCGAAAAACCATCACGGTCACACGCAAATCCGGACTGCGAGCAGTAAGCGAAGATGGTTCATTCCTGAGACTTGAGACTCTATCGAGCGGAGAGAAGAATCAGATTATATTGCTTTATGATTTGATATTCTGCACACCGGCTAATTCAGTATTGCTCGTTGACGAACCGGAATTGTCGCTGCATGTGGCCTGGCAGATGGATTATCTTGAGGAGCTTGAAGATATAGCGAAGCGAAATGATCTGATGGTGATTGTCGCCACTCACTCACCGCATATAATCGGTGAGCGGTGGGAGCAGTGCTATGACCTTTACGAGGCCACAAACGATCGGGATAACAATGAGTAATAGTATTCAGGCGGCGGTGTCGGCAAAACCCGAATCTCGACAGAAACAAATATATCGGTCGAATGTAAGACAGCTACTTTCTCACCCCGATTCAAACCTAAAGCCTCTGGTTCTGGTCGAAGGACCATACGATGTAAAGTTCTATAAGGAGTGTCTTGGCTCGTCAGATTGGCGATTCAAGGATCTCGGTGGCTGCCCGCATGTCGAGGAGTTCCTGAATGATTTTGTCCCGAATTATGGAGTGAAGGTTTGTGGCATAATTGACTCCGACTTCATGAGGTTAGATCATGATATCGAAATATTCAGACCGGATCTGAAAGCGCCAAATCTGTTTGTCACAGATCACCACGATTGGGAAAACTGGGTTATTACCGAACCGAATGTAAAAGCATTTTGGGAGCTACGTGTGAATACTACCAAGTATACCTATTCGCCGACACTGCTTGATGATGTAAAAGCCGGTATTGAAAATCTTGCGTGGCTTTGGTGGTATCACTGCCGCGAAGTGCATAGAGCTACCGTAGCTGGTGAAGTCAATCATAGCGGCCTGAATATATCGGGTTGCAAGACAGAACATCTATGGGGTAAAGACCTGAAAGAGGTATATGATTATCTGCTTTCATTGCCATTGCCGGCAGTGGATACTATTACGCTGTCGCTCACAGATTTTAAGAACTTTGTATTAGCCAATAAAGATGTAACCGACCCGAAGCAGCTTTATCGCGGACATGACCTATGCGATGCCATACAATATAGAATCAAGCAGTTAGCGAAGCCGAATCCTCAGCTTAAGAAAAACGATTTTGCCAACTACCTGATAGAATTCGGGGATAAGACAGAATTCCACAGCTCACAGTTAAAATCAGACCTAACTTCCTTTCTGACCCAATTCCAAACTTCTGTCAGGCCATAGGTTTCAGATTTCAGATTTCAGATTTCAGATTTCAGATTTCAGATTTCAGATTGTACTTTGTGCATTCCTAAAACCCAAAACCTAACGCTTGAATTTGCTTGAGTAGTGCCGAAGTGTCGGGGCTAAGTCGCGGAAGTTTATATTGATAAATGAGCGAGTGCGCAGAAAATCACGCCACCATTGCAATTTGCTGACGTCGCCACTTTGGGCAAATAAATAATCTATCGAATAATTCATCATGTATGTGCGTCGCACCTGCGAAGCATCATACTTTACAGCCCCGGCATATACTCCGTGCAAATTTGCCCGAGCTGATGTGGAAGCGTATGCCAAGCCATCATTGCGGAAGTTTACTTCCAGAAAATAATTTTTGCCGTCTGAAGTGTGCAGCATCTCTACGCTGAATGGACCATGATAATTGGATGCACGCAAGAATTTCTTAATTGGCCCTATCTCAATATTTAGCTCACTCAGCGGTCTGAAAATGCCGAAGCTGCAAGCTCCGACTATCGGGGGATAATGACGTATCTTCTGTATGCCTCCCGAGATAATTATATCATCTTCAGTTACTACTCCACTGCAATTAAGTTCATATTCCTTATCGATATATTCCTGAACTATGAAGTTGGTGCAGTGGCTGTCGGCTTGCAATGCGCTTGTCACATCCTCAGGTTTATGGCATATATGTATGTCGGATTTCTCCCCATCGGTGCTTACGAGCGGTTTGAGCAGCAAGGGGTATTTCTGATTTGGCGCCCAGTCCTGTTTTTCGATTTCCGACCGCTCCACAACTTGAGATTCCGGCACCGTAAGGCCGTATTGTCGGGCTAACCGGCACTGCGCGTCTTTGCTAAACAGAGTGCCGATTTGTTTGCCGCGGCAGGGGGTTTTGAACCATGCGGATAAGGTCGCTTCCCGTTCGTCGACCCACATGGCAGCGGCATCAAATGTGCATACCAGCAGCCGGTTGTCGTGAGGAAGTTTTTCAAGAACCTCTTCGGCTTCATCTAAGTTGCGAAGTTTTATCAGATTTCCATGCTTTAGCCACCGGCTGTGAGCTACATTGCAAGGATCATCTTCTCCGATAAGGAGCAGTATTACGCGCACTCCGGCTTCGGCAAAACTGCGAACGGCTCCAAGTGTGTTGTGGGTAGCATCGCCCAGCATTATAACCTCTTTGTGTAGCTTTTTCATAGTCCGCAAAATTACTGATTTCTGATTTTTTTGGCAAGCATGCGCGCAACTATCGAATGGCCCTTGTATGACCAGTGTGTGTCGTCGGCGATATAGATGTCTTTTTCGCCCGCATCAATATGTCTGCGAAGCTCACTTAGCGGATTCACTATATATGGTATGCTGTCAAACTCAGACAAATATCGCGATAAAGGAGCTTCCTTTACAATCCCCCCCCGGGCAGCAAATGGAGAATATACCTCATATTTATCAGCCGCTATCAGCACGATTAAATTTACCCCTTTTGCCGCTAACCGGTCGTGCAAGTCACTAATCTTTAGCTTGATTTCTTCTATCTTTTGGCGTGTTATGTGACGCGGGTATGTGTCCTGAAAATAGTAGATAAGCCGATCACCGTTTTCTTTCGTGGAAAACATTTCACGATCCAATTTCAGCGTCAATGCCGATGACTTACCGAGGTTAAGTCTGAACTTAATCCAGTTAGCCGGATCGCTCATGATTTTCCCCAGTCTGATACGCCATTCGGTATCCCATAGCGATACTTTTTTATTGTCGGTAGAGTATAATATCCGGGGATTAATATCGTCAGCATCAAGGTCTGCATTCAGCCACCGCTCATCAAAATATCGCTCTGCAGACTCGGCAATCACAGTCTTGACCTCAGGGTGAGACTCAAAGAAGCCGGTGTTATCGAGATATGACAATGCCTGAAAGGGGTTGCCTCCATTGGCGAAATCCATGCCGATATTTACAACCGTATCACCCAGTTCGTGAGCAAGATAGTTTATATAGAGATTCGGGCCGATTTTATAATTGCTGAAGGAGTCGCCGATTGTGATTACTTCAGACGCCGGTGCTCCGGGGCTGTATTGGCGAACCATAAACTCCTCAAGGCGGGGTTTATGGATATTGACATCGTAGACAGTATCACCGGCCATCTCAATCATGCCGTTGAGATCACCGGCAGACTTCGGTTTGATAAAGATTATGTAGAAAAAAGATAGTGCGAAAAATAAAATTACAGGAACCGAAGCCAGAAAAGTCCGCCCGATAAAGAGGTTGAGAGCTGTATTGGGAGTCTTTGGTTCGTTTGCCATAGATAGGGTTATAGAGAGCAAAAATAGTAAATTTCCATTAATCCCGATTATGATTATTGAATTAAAAAGATTAAATTTGCTGATTGAGCGCCCGGCGCGCTGATGCTCCGGAATTTCGAAACATACCGACAATGCCCCTGAAAGTCGTAAAGATACACCGCGAAGGTACCAACATACTGATATTGTTATTTATAGTGTTAGCGGCACTATTGGTGCCGGTGTGGCTGTTTATGCCCCCGGTTGTGATACCGACTATACTGACCACTATCGCCGCCACGGTTTATCTTTTCGTGTTCAATTTCTTCAGATGTCCGAAGCGGAAATATACAGGTCGTCGCAAAGATCATCTGGTAAGCTCGGTCGATGGGCGTGTGGTAGCCATAGAGCGTGTGCGCGAACCGGAGTGGCTCAAATCGGAAGCGCTGATGGTTTCGGTATTCATGTCGCCGCTTAACGTGCATGCCAACTGGTTTCCGGCCGATGGCCGTGTGGATTATGTGCGCCATCACGCAGGCCGGTTTCTTTCGGCATATCTGCCGAAAGCCAGCACTGAAAACGAACGGAGCACCATAGGAATTACTATGGACAACGGCCGACGCATAGTGGTGCGCCAGATAGCAGGTGCTATGGCTCGGCGCATAGTGACCTATGCCGAAGTCGGAGAGGTCGCAGATATTGATGATCACCTCGGATTCATAAAATTCGGCTCCAGAGTCGATATTTATCTGCCGGTAGATGCTCATGTGCTTCTGAAAATCGGAGATCTCACAAGCGGCGGACTGACACCGCTTGCAATAGTGCACCCCGAAAAGAAAGAGGGGAGTGCAAAAGATAAGAAACAATGAACGTTGTAACACGAAATATTCCGAATGCACTGACATGCTGCAATGTAGCGGCCGGAGTGCTCTCTATAATCATGGCCTCACACGGATCTGCCGAGGTCCGGGGATTACCTGCCTATAACTGGGCATGGATATTCATCGGCATAGCCGCGGTAGCCGATTTCCTTGATGGTTTCGCCGCCCGGCTGCTACATGCTTATTCCGAGCTGGGTAAGGAACTCGACTCGCTCTGCGATCTGGTATCATTTGGTGTTGCGCCGGCTATCCTCATGTATCATGCGCTTTGCGATATGGCTGCACCTGCATGGCTTCCCTGGTGTGTAGTTGTAATTCCGGTGGCCGGAGCTCTCAGACTCGCCAGATTCAACATCGATACCCGTCAGACCACCAACTTCATAGGCCTGCCGATTCCGGCCAATGCTATCTTCTGGATAGGATACTCGGCTATGTTGCTCGGCGGGAACCTCACACTGGCCGCGCCCTGGCTTGCGCTCCCGGTGATGATTATCGAAAGCTGGCTTATGCTCTCACCATTGCGGCTGTTTTCGCTCAAATTCAAAACTTGGGGCTGGCGCTCAAATGAGTGGCGCTGGATTCTGATCGTAACCGCAATTGTCTGCTGCGTGACCATGGGTGTGAGCGGATTGATGTGGCTGATTGTGGCCTATCTTCTTTATGGAGTATTTAGCAGGTAAATAATGGGTTGGATAATAATTTTTATAATATGGGCGGTATTGTTGTTGTTCTGGCCTCGGATTACACAATGGTTTCGCCGCATGATGGCCCGACGCGCAGAAGATATGCTTCGTCGCGCCATGGGTATGCCCGGGCGTAAAGATGAGGAGCGTGCCCGCCGCAAACGCGATCGTGAATCCTCACGCCGCAACAAATCAGAACGGCGCAGGCAGCCGCGTCAGAATCCGGCGCAATCTATGCAGAAAGTAGCCGAAGATGTGGAATTTACAGAAATCAGGGAATATAGTTCCACCACTGTGATAGATGATCCGCAAACCAACACACGCACCGTGATTGAAGAGCAGATTACTGATGCCGAGTTTGTGGAAATCAAGAGCGGTGCCGCAACCAAGCAGAGTGGTAATCAGGGTTCCAATAAGAAGTCAGAGCGATGAAAACACTATTTGTAAGTGACCTTGACGGCACCTTGATGCAACCCGATGCGCGGATATCCGATGAATCACGCCGCATGCTCAATGATGCGATAGCCTCCGGCGCACTCTTCACCATAGCCACCGCCCGCACTCCGGCAACAGTGGCTCCGATACTCGAAGGTATAAATATGAATCTTCCGGCCATAGTGATGACCGGTGCCGCACTATGGGACTCGCGCACCAATTGCTACAGCAACCTTCGACATTTCTCACCCGAGAGTGCCGCAGAGATAGTCAGAATTCATCAGCAGACAGAGACTCCGACCTTTCTTTTCACGCTTGATGACAATGGCCCGATAGATATCTATCATTTCGGGGGCGAAATGAACGCGCTCCAGCGCGAATTTGTGGAGGAGCGTATCAACAGCCCATTCAAAAGGTTTATACTCGATAGGGGAGGGGCTGACACACTCCCCGCGGAACTGAACAGAGTGATTCTGCTTTACACCATGCTTCCTGATTCCAAGGCGGCCGCTACATATAATCTCACGCGTGAGGTGCCGGGTGTCAAAGCGCAATATTATCACGACATCTATGGCCCTGAAATAGGAATACTTGAGGCATTCGACTCCTCCGCAACTAAAGCGAATGCGGTTAAGGAGTTGGCCAAGCTGATTGGTGCTGAAAGGATAGTTTGTTTCGGCGACAACATCAATGACCTGCCTATGATGCAGGTGGCTGACCTGGCAGTGGCTGTAGAAAACGCACTACCCGAGGTCAAGGCTGCCGCTGACCTGGTAATCGGACCCAATACAGACAATTCTGTGGCAAAATTCATAATAGAGAATTTATAATCCGGTATGAAATATGCGATTAGATTTCAATCATCGAGAGTGCTGATTCTGCTGATTTCCGCACTCGCAATTGTAATCTTTCTGCTAATTTCGAACAATCTTATCAAGGAACTTGCCCGGCAGGAGCGTGACCGCATGGATATATGGGCGCAGGCCACCCAGCGCCTCGCACGCACCGATGTGGATTCCGATTTCGAGTTTCTGCTGGCGATTATCGCACAAAACAATAATATTCCGGTTCTCATCACCGATGGCGATTTCAATATTTCGGAATTCAGAAATTTCTCTTTGCCCGACAAGTCAGACCGCGACAAATCACTTTACGGTGAGCTCTCTGAGCGCAATCAGCGTTTTCTGACCGGGCGTCTCAAGAGACCGGGTGGCGATACTCCGCTCGACAAGATGGCCGCGCGCAATAATCACTTCATACCTATGGAGTTGCCCGGCGGTCAGGTGCAATATATCTATTATGAGGACTCCAAGCTTCTGCGCACCCTGACCTACTACCCTTATATCCAGATGGTAGTTATGGTGATACTTGCTGTGATTCTGTATCTGGCGATTCTGAGCACTAAGCGCGCTGAGCAAAATCGTGTGTGGGTAGGCCTTTCAAAAGAAACCGCGCACCAGCTCGGCACACCGATATCATCGCTGATGGCCTGGGTGGAATATCTGCAGGCAAGCGGTGCAGAGCCGGAGGTTACATGTGAACTCGACAAGGATATACGCCGGCTTTCGACCATAGCCGACAGATTCTCCAAGATAGGCTCTCAGCCCGATCTTGAACTCGAGTATATAAACCAGACCATAGAGAAATCGCTCGCCTATATGCGCACACGCATATCAAGCCGCGTAAAGCTTGAACTCAGGTTATCGCCCGATGATCATGGGGTGATGCTCTCTGAATCACTGTTTGAATGGGTTATGGAAAATCTGACCAAAAATGCGGTCGATGCCATGCAGGGTGAGGGGAGAATAGATATCACCTCAGGTTGCGACAAGTCAGGAGTATGGATCGAGGTGCGCGATAGCGGCAAAGGGATACCGCGTAAAAATTTCAAGACCGTGTTTAATCCCGGATACACCACTAAAAAGCGAGGTTGGGGGCTTGGCCTGACTCTTGTGAAGCGTATAGTAGAAGAGTATCATGGTGGTAAGATTTATGTCAAGGATTCCGAGCTCGGCCGGGGCACAACCTTCAGACTGGAGTTTCCCGCCTGCAAAGTTTGAATTGACAGGCGTTTTTGCTAATTTTGCATCATAAAGTAAGATAGCTGTTATGGATATATCATATAAATGGCTCAAGCGCTATATAGACTTTGAGCTGACGCCGGCTGAGCTGGCTGCCGTGCTGACTTCGGTAGGTCTTGAATGTGACACTGTCGAAGAGGTGGAAAGCATACGCGGAGGCCTGCGTGGAGTTGTTATAGGCAAAGTGCTCACCTGCGAGCCTCACCCTGACTCCGACCACCTGCATATCACCACTGTAGACCTCGGGGGCGATGCACCCGAGCAGATAGTGTGTGGCGCCCCTAATGTGGCTGCCGGCCAGACAGTTGTTGTGGCGACTGTGGGCTGTACTCTCTATGACGGCGATAAAGAAGTAAAAATAAAGAAATCAAAAATCCGAGGTGTTGAGTCCAAGGGCATGATTTGCGCTGAAGATGAACTCGGTCTCGGAAGCAGTCATGACGGCATCATAGTGATTGATGGCGATGTGAAGCCGGGTACCCCCGCCGCTGAATATTTTCATGTGGAATCGGACTACCGCCTTGAGGTGGAGCTGACACCCAACCGTGTGGACGCCGCCAGCCACTACGGAGTGGCCCGCGATCTCAAAGCCAAGCAATGGTGTGACATTGCGCTTGAGGGCTCAAGCCGGGAATTGCCCGAGATTTCTGTGCCCGATGCTAATGCCTTCTCTACCGACAGGCCCGATGGTGCGGTAACCGTGCGCGTGGAAGATGAGCCGGGTTGCCCGAGATACTCCGGAGTGACTATCCGCGGAGTCAAGGTGCAGGAATCTCCCGAATGGCTTAAAAATCTGCTTATTAGCGCCGGACAGCGACCCATAAACAATATAGTGGATATTACCAACTTCGTGTTGCTCGGCATCGGTCAGCCTCTGCACTGCTTCGATCTCGCCAAGGTCAAAGGTGAGGAGATTGTGGTGCGTACCTGTGCCGAAGGCACTAAGTTTACCACTCTCGATGGAGTGGAACGGACTCTCAGCAGCGCGGACCTGATGATTTGCGATGCTGAAAAGCCGATGTGTATCGCCGGTGTGTTCGGTGGTCTGGATTCAGGTGTGACCGAGGAAACAACCTCTGTGTTTATCGAGAGCGCATGGTTTAATCCTACCCGTGTGCGTCGCACCGCCCGCCGGCATGGTCTCTCGACCGACGCCTCTTTCCGCTACGAACGTGGCACCGATCCTCAGATTACCACTTATGCCGCGCGTCTGGCCGCCGTGTTGATTCGCGAACTTGCAGGTGGTGAAATCTGCGGCGATGTGGTAGACATATACCCGGCACCGGTGAAACCGGCAGAAATCGAATTCTCGCTGGATTATTGCAATAAGTTGATAGGTAAAACTATACCTCGCGACTTGATAATCACTATACTTCGCGGTCTTGAAATTTCAGTTGAGGAAACTGAAAATGAAGATATTCTGAAACTCCGAGTGCCGGAATACAGGGTTGATGTGACCCGCCCCTGCGATATAGTCGAGGAGATACTCCGCATATATGGTTATAATAATGTGGAGATTTTTACCGAAGCACACATAAATCTCTCGCAGCGCGGAGATGAGGATTTCTCGCATGAGATGCAGCAGCTTGTGGCAGAGCAGTTGGCAGGCCGCGGATATAATGAGATCCTGAATAACTCGCTGACTTCACAGACCTATTATGCAGATTCAGAGCTTTTACCCCTGAGCCACTGTGTGCAGTTGCTCAATCCGTTGAGCGGTGATTTAGCGGTGCTCCGCCGCACACTCCTGTATGGCGGTCTGGAGTCAATCAGCCACAATGTGAACCGTAAAGCCGGCGACCTGCGCTTTTTCGAATTCGGCAATGTATATGAATTCAATCCCGAAAAGGAGAGAACTGCGGAGAAGCCTCTGGCACAATATAAGGAAACCTCAATGTTGGGGCTCTGGATTACCGGTCGCAGTGTCAAGCCATCGTGGAATACCACTGCAGCCGAGGCTACTGTATATGACCTGAAAGCAGATGTCGAGAATATCCTCAGGCGTATAGGTGTGAATCAGGGAGCACTTAGCCTGACTCAGAGTTCCGATGAGATTTTCTCCGCGAAGCTCGAGATAGCAACCCGCAGCGGTAAAAAGGTCGGTGAACTCGGACTTGTGCGCAAAGCAGTGCTGCATAAATTTGAAATAGAACAGGAGGTGGCATTCGCACAACTCGACTGGAAAGCGCTATATAAGCTGTCGACTCGCGGAGCGGTGACCTTTACCGATATACCGCGCACACAGCCTGTGGATCGCGACCTGGCACTACTTGTGGATAAATCGGTGAAATTTGCCGATATAGAGGCTGTAATACGCGGTGCAGAGCGTAAACTTCTGAAATCGGTAAGACTCTTCGATGTGTATGAAGGTAAGAATCTGCCGGCGGGTAAGAAAAGTTATGCAGTGGCACTGCAGTTGCAGGACAATGAGAAAACACTCAATGACAAGCAGATTGATGCTGTAATGTCGAAAGTAATAAAGGCTGTCGAGAAAATCGGCGCCACTCTAAGATAATAACCAAACAGATATATGGGAAGAGCATTTGAATTCCGCAAAGCCCGCAAGCTGAAACGCTGGGGCAACATGAGCCGCACATTCACACGCATCGGCAAGGAAATCACCATAGCCGCCAAGGCCGGTGGTCCCGATCCCGACATGAACCCGCGTCTGCGTGTGCTTATTCAAAACGGTAAAGCCGCCAATATGCCCAAGGATACCATCGAGCGCGCTATCAAAAAAGCAACCGAAAAGGACTCCTCGGACTATAAGGAAATCGTATATGAAGGATACGGCCCTCACGGCATCGCCATCGTGGTAGAGACTGCAACCGACAATAACCAGCGCACTGTAGCCAATGTGCGCAGCTATTTCAATAAGCATGGCGGTTCGCTCGGTACTCAGGGTTCCCTCTCATTCCTCTTTGACCATAAGAGTGTGTTTCATATCAAACCCTCCGAAATCGATCACGATGAATTCGAACTTGAACTCATGGACTTCGAGGCGGAACTCGAGGCAGACGATGAGGAGTGGATCGTATATGGCGCGTTCGATCAGTTCGCCAATATCCAGAAATATCTTGAAGATAAGGGTATAGAGATAGTATCAGCAGAGTTCGAAAGAATCCCGACCGATTATAAGGAAGTTACTCCCGAACAGCGCGAAGCTATCGAGAAACTGCTCGAGAAATTTGAGGAAGATGAAGATGTGCAGAATGTCTTCCATAACATGAAGGAGGAAGACTGAACAGGGTGCATAACCGCAAAATAAAAATGCATGGCTGACAGGCGTCAGCTATGCATTTTTATTAATTATCATTCCTTTTGGGCGCCGAGGGTGGTGCGGTCAAATGCATCTATGAAAGATCCCGGGGTGGCATTGAGCACCTTGATGTCGCGCTTCTCCAGATATGGTTTCAGGTTGTGGTAGCTTCTGAATGCTATCGCGTAATTCTCGTAAACCTCATGAAGTCTTACATTCTTGAAGATCTCTTCGGCGCGTTTTAATTCAGCATCATCATCTTTATAAAAGTGAGGTTGCACGGAGACCACCCTGTTGCGGTCGGTAACCCATAGGGTCTTGCTCCAGTTGTGGTCGGCGCCTATAAGCAGAATCCGGGTGTATCCGCATCGCATGGCGCAAATTATGGCCGGAATCAGCACATTGCGCGGTCGTGGCATTCCTAACCCCGAGTCATAAAGCCGATGCGTGAGCCATTTCCAACCCTCTATGGGGGTCAGATTGTAATATTTCACCTTGACATTGTCGGGGAGTTTCCCGACTTCGGGCATCTTGCGGGCTGTAGCCGGTAGCCATAGAGTCATTTCCCAATTCACAGCAGCCAGAGCTTCCCATAATGCCGGCACTTTGCCGCTCTTCTCTTTAAGGAAAAAAGCGATATCGGCCAGAATATATTGCTCCGGTTTAAGCAACTGAAAATCGGGTGCGAGAGCCGATAAATTCACTGCCATGCGCGGGTAGCGCATCAGAGTGTCGAGGTTATGCTCCATAGCATCACGCAGCGAAGGACCATTGCCCATTATGATAATGGTTCCCAGATCCTTGTTTCGCTCGCGCGGAGTAGCTCGGCGTGACATCAGCGCCACCTTAATAAGCGAGGCCAGGGAAGCACCTGCCTGCCCCAGCCCCTGCTGTATCTTTTGTAGAATCATATTTGTCGGCCTGCGGTCAAATAGAGAGTCGGCGGAGCGTCGACATAAGCTCCTCATTGATGGGCTTATCGTTTTTAATCGCCTTGGTGATGGGTACATATACGATTTCATCGTTCTTGATACCGATCATCACATTGCGCTGATCATCGAGGATAGCGTCGATAGCGGCTGCTCCCATGCGGGAAGCAAGGATACGGTCATGGGCTGTCGGGCTGCCGCCGCGCTGCAGATGGCCGAGGATTGACACGCGCACATCATAGCCGGGATACTCCTCGTTGACACGCTGTGCCAGACCCATGGCGCCCCCTGTGATGGGGGACTCGGCTACCAATACAATCGATGAGTTCTTCGACTTGCGGAATCCATTCTTGATAAGCTCTGAAAGCTGGTCCACCTGTGTGGATATCTCCGGAATAATCGCAGCCTCCGCACCTGAGGCAATCGCACCATTTAGAGCAAGGAATCCTGCATCACGACCCATAACCTCGATAAAGAACAGGCGTTCGTGTGAAGTCGCAGTGTCGCGGATCTTGTCGACACACTCCATGATGGTGTTGAGGGCTGTATCATAGCCGATTGTGGTGTCGGTGCCGTAGAGGTCATTGTCGATGGTGCCGGGCAATCCTATAATCGGGAACTGAAACTCATTTCCGAAAATTCTTGCACCGGTCAGCGAACCGTCACCACCAATCACTACCAGTGAATCTATGCCGCGGCGGCGGAGCACATCGTAGGCACACTGTCTGCCATCGGGAGTCTGGAACTCCTTGCAGCGGGCTGTCTTAAGAATTGTGCCACCGCGCTGGATAATGTTGGAGACATTTTGAGTCGAGAACTCCTCTATTTCGTCATAGATAAGTCCGCGGTAGCCGCGATATATGCCGAAAACCTTAAAGCCTGCGTATATGCCGGCACGCGTCACCGCGCGTATGGCAGCATTCATGCCCGGAGCATCGCCTCCCGAGGTGAGAATGCCTATCGATTTGATGTTGCTCATGATAACAGAGTTTCTTAGTTTTTACAAATTTAGTAAATTTTGGTAAATTTGCATCATGACAACCGATAAAAAGGGTATTATGCTCACCCCCGGTGAACTATCAGTAGTAACTGTCGGCACTTTCGATGGTGTGCATCGCGGCCATAGAGCTGTTCTCGATGAAGTGCGCTCGATTGCCGAGGCAGAGGATCTGACCCCGTTGGCTATCACATTTGACCGGCATCCTCTAGAGGTAATAGCTCCGCATCGCGCTCCCGATATGCTGACTACAATAGCAGAGCGCAATGAGCGTATTCAAAATGCCGGGGTAAAGCCTGTGATAGTCTCCTTTACACAAGATCTGCGAAACACTACAGCCGCCGGCTGGATGCGCAGACTGCATGATGATTATGGTGCCAGAGTTCTGGTGCTCGGCTATGATAATACCTTCGGTTGCGATGGGTTGAATCTCTCTACTGCTGATTATCAGGCCATAGGCCGTAATTATGGGATTCGCGTTCTGACAGCACCGCGGTTACCCGGCTGCAGTTCGTCGGCAGCGCGAAAGGCAGTGGCTGATGGGAGAATGGAAGATGCCCGCGAGATACTCGGCTATGATTATCAGATAGAAGGACCCGTGGTCCATGGCCATGAAATAGGTCGCACCATAGGGATTCCGACAGCCAATATCTCGGTGGAGCCGGGTGTCGGTTTGCCCGCGCAGGGAGTATATGCCGCCGATTGCCGGGTTGGAGGGCGGACTCTGCGTGCGGTGGTCAATGTAGGTCCGCGTCCGACAGTCTCTTCTTCAGGCAAGTGGACCGTGGAAGCGCATCTGATAGGATTCACCGGCGAACTATATGGAGAGAAGGTCAGGGTGCACTTTCTGAAACGCCTGCGTGATACCCGCAAATTCCCTGATCTCAATGCCCTTAGAAAACAAATTGAGAGCGACATCGCTGCCGCTCTCAAACTCTAATTTGTGATCTGGTTGGGATTCGAACCCAAGACCGTCTGCTTAGAAGGCAGATGCTCTATCCAGCTGAGCTACCAGACCCCTTTCTATCCGCAAAGTTAGCACTTTTTTTCGCTTCAGACAATACCCACGGCTCTTATAATTTATTTATAATTTTTTTATATTCATATTTTTTGTTTAACTTTGAGAGATGATTATGGAAGTTTGTTGGCTTATTTGCCGTTATTGCTTGTAATATGATTACATATTCCTGTAATTTAAGACATAGGTTAATCATTCTTCCCTCGACTCGATTTACTTATTAATTCAGATTTATTTTTAAATAGGATTATCGGAGCCTTTAAATTGTACCAACCATATATTATTAACACTAACCAATTAATTATGAGAAAGATTTTACTTCTGTCACTTGCTACTATGGCAGCCGTAAGTGCGTCTGCTCTCGAGCCGGTTTCATTTCCGGACTTTCAGGTCACAGGTATTTCACCCAATGGTAAGTATGTAGTAGCCGACCTTTACGGCAACATGCAGTACTATAACACTGAGACAGGTCAGATGACCAAGTTCGAGGGCGATTCCGAGGACGCATATTCAGCGGGCATGGGTAACTGTGTTTCTGCCAATGGAATAGTGGTAGGTGAGGTTTATGGCCGCCCCTCATATCTCAAGGGTGGTGAGTGGACGAATCTGAAAGTTATAAACGCTCAGTTCTCCAACCTCGCAAATGCTATCAGTGCAGACGCAACACGTATCTGCGGTTCATTGGGCACAGCTCCCGTGTCACTCGATGATACAGAAGATGCAATGCTTGTTCCCGCATATTGGGACCTTCAGGAGGATGGCACATACGGCGACCCGGTATTCTTGCCCCGCCCTGAAAAGGACTTCACAGGCCGTGTGCCTCAGTATATTACCGCCAATGCCATCAGTGCCGACGGTAAAACTATCGTAGGCTCAGTCACTGACTATGCCGGCATGATGATATATATGATTTGGTATACTCAGAATGATGAGGGTAAATGGTCTTATACTCTCGCTCCCAAAGCTTTCTATAACCCCAATGATGTAGTATTCCCCGAGTATCCCGGTGAGGGTCCCCAGGCGCCCACTATGGAAGACTTCATGACCGAGGAGGAACTCAATGCATATCAGACCGCTATCGAAGAGTGGGAGGCATCAGGTGATTGGGATTATTCAAAATATCCCCTTATGGAGAATTTCATGACCGATGAGGAGAAAGCCCAATATGACATGGCGGTAACCAAATATCAGGCTGAATACGCTGAGTGGGAGGTTAAGAATGATGCATTTATGGAGGTTTACTCTGAGTGTGTGGAAAGCGGTCACCCTCTGACTTTCAATAATATCATAGTTTCGGCCGATGGCAAGATGGCTTATTCATCTTCACTGCAGGGTGGTTTCTTCTCTCCGCTCACAGGTGGTTCTGTGACTATCAATCTTGAAAACAGCGAGTATACAGTGTCAGACAATCTGGTTATGCCATCAACTGTGGCTGCCGATGGCACTCTGTTCGGTTCTATCAACAACCGACAGGATCCGGGTCGTGCGGTGGTAATCGCTGCCGGTTCTACTGAAGCTGTGGATATCATCGACTGGATCAAACCGCGTGCGCCCAAGGTTGCTACATGGATCAAGGAAAACATGTATCATGACATGGAGAGCTATGAGTACGATGATAATACAGGTGATTATATTCCGGTCACTGTAGAGGGTGTAAACTGCACAGGTACTCCCTTCTGCAGCACTGATATGAGTGTGATCGCATCTCAGACTCCCAATTATTGGGATTATGATATTGATACTATGGTATTCGGCTACATCTTCCCGACTACCGATGATTCTGCTGTGCGCACAGTTGCAGCTGCCAAGCTTGGTGTTCGCGCATATCGCGGTGGTGTAGTTGAGCTCAATGGTGTGTGTGACCTCATGGTTTATGATATCCAGGGTCGTCTGGTTTATGCCTCAAATGGTGTTGAAGGCAGTGTTGCCACTAACTTGCCGGCAGGCACATATCTGGTAAAAGCTGTCGGTGCAAATGAGACTAAAGTTGTCAAGACTACTTTCTAATTAATATAGGAAGCAGTATATAGAGGGTTGCGCAATTGCGCAACCCTCTAACTTTATCTAATCCTCGGCGGCGTACCCCTGAAAGAGATGCGCCACCCGTGGAAAAGAATCCAAGAAGAAAACAAGTGCCCGTAGGGTACGCCCATCTCCCGGTAACCCAAAAGAAGCACCCGGCGGGCGCTATATAGTCGTTAGGCTTAAGGTTTTAGGTGTCGTTAGGGGTCGTTAGACTTTGTAGGGACGTGCCATGGCACGTCCGAGATATAATGGATCGCCAACCGCGGACGCGCCATGGCGCGTCCCTACCTGTCAATATAATTTACCTAAAACCTAAAACCTAAAGTCTAAAACCTAATCTAAAAAAATAGGGCTACGCAAGTGCGCAGCCCTATTTGGTTTTATGTCTGATGTGAATTATTTCACAACCTTAACAGCCTTTCCGTTCTTAACTACGATGTAAAGACCGTTAGCGGGCTCAGAAACCTCAACACCCTGGAGGTTGAAGTACTTAGCAGCACCGTTCTCAGCAGCTACAGCAGCTACACCTGAAGCGAAGGGGTTCTCAGCCTCTTTGTCGTTGCTGAAGAATACCATCTTGTTGGGGAGGTCGAGGTAGATAACACCGTCCCACTCTTCGTCGAGAGTGATAGATGCGGGGTTAGCACCACCTTCGAGGGGGCAGGGTTCGTCGAATGCGATAGCGTCGCCGTCAGCGAGACCGAGGTTTACGATACCCCAAGTTGCATCAGCAAATTTGAAGCTCTGGCCTGCGAGGATAGGAGTGCCGTTGCAAACATATGAATAGAGAACTTCATTCTCGATAACTGTCATTTCCCATGCCGGACGAACAGCCTCGTCGTTAGCCCAGTCATTCATGTCACCGCGGAGGTAGATGTGTACAGTAGTATCAAGTTGACCACCCTTGTTGGTTACAACCATGGCAGAAAGGTCACCCTTAACTGCGATCTCCCAGGTTGACTCAGCGGGAAGAGTGTTGTTTTCACCCCAAGGACCGAGTTTGATCTCCTTACCTAACATTTCCTGGGTGATTTTGTCAGTTGACTCGTAACCGATAGCGCCTGTGTTGAAAGTATCCCAGTCACCGCAAGCTGTTGACATCTTGAATGAAGAAAGGTTGTCAACTGTGATTTTGTACTGGCCGTCAACATACTCGAACTGGTCGGGAGTTTCTGCATTCCATTGTCCGTTAGCGAAAGCACCGTTACCTGTGATGTAAAGGGGCTCCTGTGCAGATGCGGTCAGTGCAACCATAGCGGCTGCGGCAAAAGCGTAGATTTTTTTCATAACTGAATAAGTTAGATTTGTTGGTTAATATTAAAGTTGGTTTCTTTTTTTACGATTGAAAGTTATCGACTCGCTATATTTGCGATTTAATCGATAATTGAGTTTTT
>CAMWLY010000038.1 GCA_947175145.1 uncultured Muribaculaceae bacterium
ATATATCTGCTGCTGGGGATCACAGGAAGGTCAGAATGACGACTGGTTGATATCTACCAGACTTTCGGGACGCGAGCAGACCATATCATTCTGGATTAAGAGCGCATGTCAGGCCTACGATGAAAAATTCGAGGTTCTTTATTCAGATGCAACTTCTGCATTGGCGGACTTCGACTGGGTAGCTAAAGTAAGCTACAGACCTACTTCACAATGGCGTCAGTTTACCATCACACTTCCCGAGGGTTCACATTACTTCGCTATCAGAGGCACGACAAACGATGGATTTGCACAGATGGTCGATGATTTGGATTTCGAACGACTTGGAGATGAGGTCACTGAACTTGAACTCAAAGGATACCATGTGCACCAGGACGGCATCAAGATTACATCAGCGCCGGTGCAGACCACATCTCACAGCTTCAAGCCCACAGACAATGGAAGCCACAAATATACAGTAACAGCTGTATATGGAACCGGAGAGTCATCTCACTGCCAACCTTTGGAACTTACAGCAGATGAATCAGCTGTGACCGGCACCGAAGCTTCTGAATTCCGCGCATGGAGTGCAGAGGGAAGAATCTGGTTCAGCGGTCAGCAAGG
The DNA here is from genome assembly GCA_947175145.1 of uncultured Muribaculaceae bacterium. Classification (GTDB taxonomy): domain Bacteria; phylum Bacteroidota; class Bacteroidia; order Bacteroidales; family Muribaculaceae; genus Lepagella. The sequence continues at coordinate 601 of CAMWLY010000038.1, forward strand.
TGAGGTTGAAATCTTCGGTATCGATGGAGCAGTGGTATGCACTGTAAACACTGCCGGTCGCTCGGCGGTGAGTGTAACTCCCGGAATTTATCTGGTGCGTAATGCTGAAAAGTCAATTAAAATTCAGGTTAAATAATCGTAAAGATTAGTAATATACCTCTGTAAAGCAACAAAATAAGCTTGCAGGTTTACCCAATCCGGTCTTACGAAGTGCAAAAATCTATCGTAAGACCAGTTTTAATTTTATAAGATTTTAACTAATTTTGCACTTTGTAAGTCAATAATAGCAAATACCGGAGGTAACCGGTGTAAAAACTTGGTAAAAAGATTATATGGATTGGTTGGTTGACCTGTTGCGCCCGCACACTCTGACATTGGCGAGCACAATCCTGCTTTATTCATTTGTGATTTTTACAGGTATATACCTTGGTAAAATCAAATTTTTTGGAGTTTCGCTCGGAGTAACATTTGTATTGTTCGTCGGTATAATCCTGGGTCATTTCGGGTATACATGCGAAATGAATGTGCTTCACTTTCTGCGAGAATTCGGTCTTATCTTATTCATCTTTTCGATAGGTATGCAGGTAGGTCCGGGTTTCTTTTCCTCGTTCAAGGAGGGTGGCATACAGATGAATCTGCTCGCGATGCTTGGCATAGCGCTCAATGTCGGCATAATGATAACAATCTATTTCCTGCAGGGTGGCAGTGCAGGAGAGACTTCAATCTCACAGATGGTCGGTATAATGAGTGGTGCTGTGACAAATACTCCCGGACTCGGAGCCGCCCAGCAAACATTTCTTCAGGTGAATCCCGACGGATATGAAGTGAGCCAGCAGATGTCGATGGGATACGCAGCGGCTTATCCGCTCGGAGTGGTCGGAATTATCATGACCATGATATTGCTTAAGGTGATATTCAAGATAGACACCGAGAAGGAAACCGCAGAGATAGAATCAGACGAGAAATCATCGGCACTTGCACCCCACTATGCTACCTTCAAGGTAACAAACGAGATGATTTCTGGTCTCAATATCCAGAAACTGCACACTCTGATTTCGATAAACTATGTGATATCACGAATCGAAAAACCTGATGGCAGAATAATCATACCTACGTCGAAAGATATACTTGAAGTCGGGGATCTGGCGCTGATAGTATGTTCGGTACAAGATGAAGAGATATTCAGCCGCTTTATCGGTCCTACAGTAGAGAAGAAGTGGGAACGTGAGAAGGGTCCTGTGGTATCGCGCAGAATTGTGGTGACACGCACCGAATATAATGGTGTGAAGATTGGCTCGCTGCGTCTGCATTCGGCATACCAGTTAAATGTAACACGCGTAAACCGTGCGGGGGTAGATCTACTTGCCACCCCGAACCTTCGCCTTCAGATGGGTGATAGAATTACAGTTGTGGGTAAAATAGATGACATCAATAGTCTTGCCCGCAAACTCGGCAACTCCATGAAGCGCCTCAATGAGCCGAATTTGATTACTATGTTTATCGGTATTTTCCTCGGCATACTTGTAGGTAGTATTCCATTGCAATTCCCCGGCATGTCAGTGCCCATGAAATTGGGACTTGCCGGAGGACCACTGGTTGTAGCCATTCTGATTTCAGCTTATGGTCATAAGTTCCACCTGGTGACATATACAAATTCATCGGCTAACCTGCTGCTTCGTGAAATCGGAATATGTTTATTCCTTGCCTCGGTCGGATTGGCTGCGGGTAAAGATTTCGCTGCAACGGTATTCAATGCCCGCGGTCTGACATGGGTAGGCTATGGATTTGCCATAACCGTGATACCTCTGATTGTGGTCGGCATTATAGCCCGCGCGAAATATAAACTGAATTATTTCACCATCTGCGGCATGATGGCCGGTAACTATACTGATCCACCGGCACTTGCATATGGCAACAAAGTGGCCGGAAATGATGCTCCGGCTGTAAGTTATTCTACCGTTTACCCTCTGACCATGTTTATGCGAGTCATAGTCGCTCAGGTAATAATTCTATGTTTCCTTTAATTCAATATATTTAAGAGGAAATAAGCTATAACAGAATAATATCCTTACACTTATTTGGGTGTAAGGATATTTTTTCTTAATTTTGCAAAGATTCCAAGGGGATCTCCCCCCGCTGTTATAAACAAAAAGAAGCCGACACGCGTTTGAGAAGTCGAAGCAATAGATTTGTTTAGTTTATTCCAGTAATCCAAATCCAAATAAACCTTAACCCGAAATAACGGCAATATAATTTGCTGTAAATTACCACGTCTATGTCGGTGTTGTCAATGCACAGACACGACCCCATACAATTATTTTAATGCAGAGTTTTGACGAATTGATGTCGATGGACGACACCGCACTTCGCAGCCTTGCGGAATCCATGGGCATGAAGAAAAACAGTTCCGACAATAAAGAGGAACTTGCTTATTATGTAATAGACCATGCATCGGCAGCTGCCGCCAAGGAGGAGATGGCCAAACTGAAGCCACAACCGAAACGTCGCGGTCGCAAACCGAAAGCAGAGGTAGAAGAAGAAACCTCTGACAAAGGTGAAAAAGAAACTAAAAAAACAACTACCGCTAAATCGGCAGATGATTCTGCTGTTGAAGCACCCCAGCAGAAGAAGCGCGGTCGCAAACCTAAATTAGCCGAAGGTATTCTTCCGCTCGGTGATATACCGGTACTTCCCGCGCCTGCCAAGACAAAGAACTCCACTGATAAAGCGACTGAAGCTTCCGAAAGTGCTACCCAACCAAAACGCCGTGGCCGCAAACCAAAAGCCGCGGTCGAGGCTGAGGCTGCAGCCAAGATTGCTACAAACAATAATTCAGCATCAATTGAGGAGAGTAACAGCAAACCCGAGCCTGCTGCAACAGACGCCGAGATCACAAATACCAAGAATCCCGATTCAAACGCCACCGATTTCAAATCGATAAAAAATAAAGAGGAGAAAAAGGCACAGCCGGCCGGCATGATACTCGGCCCGATTGGTGATATTCCGGTCAATGATGCTCCCGTACCTGACCAAAGTCAGGATAATCGAAATGAACGCCCTCAGGAGAAAAATGACCGCGCATCGCTCGGAAACTTCTTCTCTCAGTCTAAAGGGAAAACATTCACTCCCCGCAACCAGCAGCAGAAAATAGCTGATGAAAAAGCTTCGGCGACATCTACCATCGTAATTGCAGAACCCGGCACTCCCCTGAGTATCACCAATGGCCAGAAGCAGAAGCGCATGTCGAAGCGTCAGCGTCAACAGGAGCGCCAGCAGCGACAGGCGGCAATACGCGGTCAGGAGACAAGTTACGATCTCGACGGTATACTCACCACCTATGGTGTATTGGAAGTAGCTCCCGAAGGATTCGGATTCTTACGCTCCAGTGACTATAATTATCTGAGCAGTCCCGATGATGTATATGTAACTCAGCAGCAAATTCGCCAATACGGACTCAAAACAGGTGATATGGTCGAAGGTGCTATTAGACCTCCCAGACCAGGCGAAAAATATTTCCCGCTCTGCAGAGTAATTTCTGTAAATGGTCTGCAGCCGGAAACAATCCGCGACAGGGTTCCGTTTGAGCATCTGGTTCCATTATTTCCTAACGAGAAATTTGATTTGACACGCGGCCACAGCGGAAATGTATCAACCCGTGTGGTAGATATGTTTGCCCCTATCGGCAAGGGCCAACGCGCACTGATAGTAGCGCCGCCCAAGACCGGTAAAACCATACTGCTCAAAGATATAGCTAATGCTATAGCAGCCAACCACCCGGAGACTTACATCATAATGCTTCTTATCGATGAGCGCCCTGAAGAGGTGACTGACATGAAGCGCAGTGTAAATGCGGAGGTAATTGCATCTACATTTGATGAGCCGGCTGAACGCCATGTTAAAATTGCCGGTCTTGTGCTCGAGAAAGCCAAGAGACTGGTGGAATGCGGACACGATGTTGTGATTATGCTTGACTCTATCACAAGATTGGCACGTGCGTACAACACTGTATCGCCGGCTTCCGGCAAAATACTTTCAGGAGGTGTTGACGCCAATGCATTGCAGAAGCCTAAGAGATTTTTTGGTGCAGCCCGCAATATAGAACATGGAGGTTCACTTACAATTATTGCCACCGCCCTGACAGAGACAAGCTCCAAGATGGACGAAGTGATTTTCGAGGAGTTCAAGGGCACCGGTAATATGGAGTTGCAACTTGACCGCAAGCTCTCCAATAAGCGAATTTATCCGGCTGTGGATATTATTTCATCGTCGACACGCCGTGATGACTTGCTGCTACCGCAGGAAGTGCTGAACCGCATGTGGATTCTGCGCAATTATCTGGCTGATATGAATTCACTTGAGGCTATGGAATTTATCAAAAAGCGAATGGAGATGACCCGCAGCAACGAGGAACTCCTCGTAACTATGGATAAATAGGGATCAAGCATCGCGAAATGAGATAGGCCGATGATTTGCATTATTCAGCAGGAATTAGTAAATTTGCAGGCCAATTCAGCGGGATCGCGACCTGCTGAGCCAAAAACTAATAGTATAAACTGCAGTTTTTAAACGAAATGAAAAAGGAAATTCATCCCTCGAACTACCGTGAGGTATGCTTCAAGGATATGTCGAACGATGAGGTGTTTATCACCCGCAGCACAGTAAATTCGCGCGAGACCATCGAAATTGATGGCAAGGAGTATCCTCTTGTAAAACTTGAGATCACCAGCTCGTCGCACCCCTTCTTCACCGGCAAGCAGAAGCTTGTGGATACCGCAGGACGTGTGGACAAGTTCCGCAGCCGTTACGGTAACCGTTCGAAGAAGTAATCAGTGCTCCTCGACATTTCACTAAAAAAAGCGATTCCACACTTCGGAATCGCTTTTTTTATTAAATTTGAATTATCAATATATCCGCTTATGAAAACACTACCCGCAATAATACTTGTCATCGCCACAACTCTGAGCGTGGTTGCATGGGACGTGGAAAAAAAATATACCGGTCCTAAAACACCCACGACCGACTTATCTTGGCATAAAGATATACTGCCGGGATATGAAGCCCGATATGTGAATCAGGGAGAGGCGTTTGATGGTCCTTGCCGTTCTACAATCGTCAGACTAAGAGCTGACAGCAATTCACGTCGCGGATTTCTCTATATACACGGGTTCAACGACTATTTCTTTCAGTCAGAAATGGGGCAGAGATTTGTGGACTCGGGTTATCATTTCTATGCAGTGGATTTGCGGCGCTACGGAAGAAGCAAAGAGCCCTGGCAATACCCTTTCAATGTGCGCAATGCCAAGGAATATTTCGCAGACATCGATTCTGCCATAGCTCAAATGCATCGCGATGGCATAACAGACATAACTCTGGGTGGACATTCCACCGGTGGTCTCACTGTTTCATACTTTGCCGCAGAGCGTGGCGAAGATGTGCCGGTGCAGAGAGTGGTAACCGACTCCCCCTTTCTCGAATGGAACTTCTCTCCTTTCATGAGGAATATTGCCGCACCGGTAATAGGCTTTTTCGGGAAGATGTTTCCAAATAGCAAAATCAAGCAGGGGCACTGCGACGGATATGCTTACAGCCTCCTGAAACAATATCATGGCAATTGGGAATATAATACCGATTGGAAGATGATATATTCTCCGCCGGTAACCTATAGTTGGGTTGGTGCCATAAATAGCGCTCAATCGCAGCTGATGAAGAAAAAGAAGAATATCAAGGTGCCGATACTTGTGATGCACAGCAGCCGGAAAATTGACGGTTGCAACTGGACACCCGAATTTCAATCAGGTGATGCGGTGCTTGACCCGGCTATGCTTGCCAAAAGAGGTTCGCAACTCGGAAGTCAGCGCATGGTCTGCACAATCGATTCCGGACTGCACGACCTGATACTGTCGGAACCGCGGGCTCGCGAGGCAGCTTACGATACTATCTTCAGGTTCCTGCGGATTTACGACACCAACTGAAATTACAAAATTGTGCGATAGAACTTACTATATAATTTGAGAGTTATTTATTATATATTTTCAAGATATGGAAAAACACCCTGTTGAGAGATTAACATATACTGAAACTAAAGAGGTATTAACTCTATGGCATGAGCTTGAGCCGATTCTGAAATCTCAATTTTCCGATACTGACCTTGCAGAATTGGGAGGCACGCTGCGCATGAAATTTCTGAAAAGTTGCCAAACCCACGATGAGCACGGGCTTGGTTACGCACAACAGACTCTGCTCAATGCATTGACCTTTGCGCAGATGGTTGATCCCGACCGTAATATTCTGCTCACCATACTCACTATGCCACTGATTACCCTTGAACTGACCAATGAAGAGGAAGCCAGGGAATTATGGGGCGAAGATGTGTCGCTACTGCATCATGGTCTGGTGGAAGCAGACCGATACGGTGACCGCAACTCGGTAAGCAATCAGGAAAATTTCAGGGGGTTAATGCTCTCTTTAGCCCAAGATATCCGGGTAATCATCATAATGATTGTCAGATCATTAGTGCTAATGCGAAGCATCAACAATCACCCTGATGACCTATGGGTGCGCAATGTGGCTTTTGAAGCTAACTGTCTATATGCACAATTGGGTCATCGCCTTGGACTATACAAGATTAAAGGTGAACTTGAAGATCTGTCGCTGAAATACACCAACAGGGAAATATACACTCAGATAGCAAAAAAACTGAATGCGACAAAGCGTTCACGCGATGCTTATATCAAGGCATTTATCGACCCGGTGAAGAAAAAGCTTGAGGGCGCCGGCCTGAAATTTGAAATCAAGGGGCGCACAAAATCCATTTCATCTATATGGAATAAGATGCGCAAGCAGAAAGTAGATCTGCCGGGTATTTATGACTTGTTTGCAATCAGGGTAATTCTGGACTCCGCACCCGACAGGGAGAAGGCGGATTGCTGGCTGGCATATTCGATACTTGCCGATATGTATACCGCCAACCCGGCACGAATGCGCGACTGGATTTCAATACCTAAAAGCAATGGTTATGAATCACTTCACGCCACAGTGATGGGACCTGAGAATAAATGGGTCGAAGTGCAGTTCCGCACTCGCCGCATGGATCTTGTGGCCGAAAAAGGTCTTGCCGCTCACTGGCGTTACAAAGGAGGAAAGGGTGATGGCACCGACCAATGGATGAATAATATCCGCGATATTTTGGAGACCGCAGATGCCGGACCTATGCAACTCATGAAGTCCATTCAGATGGACCCATTTGGCAAGGAGGTGTTTGCATTTACACCCAAAGGAGATTTATTCAGGTTATCAGCAGGTGCCACGGTTCTTGATTTCGCTTTTCATATACACTCCAATGTGGGAGCCAAATGCAATGGCGCTATAGTAAATGGCCAGCATAAGAGACTTACCTACAAAATTCAGAATGGAGATACAGTTGAGATTCTTACCTCAGTGCTGCAGTCTCCCAAGCAGGAATGGCTGAATATAGTTACATCATCGAAGGCGCGCAATAAAATCAAACAGTGTCTCAATGAGCAGAAACAGCATCTTGCCGACATCGGGAAAGAGGCTTTGCTGCGTCGGGCAAAAAATAGAAAGATAGAACTCGATGAGGGTCAGCTCATGCGCCTGATAAAGAAAATGGGTTATAAATTCGCTCTCGAATTTTATGCCGATCTCGGAAGTGAAAAACTCGATGCGGGCCGAATTCTCAACTCATATATCGAAGCCACGGAAACCACCGATGAAGGTGTGCATGTATCAGCCGAACGGTTTGAGATTCACCCTCAACAGGAAGAGACATCAAACTCCGATGTGATTATGATCGGAGAGAAATCCATAGATGGCTTGAGATATAAATTCGCCCGCTGCTGCAACCCTATATATGGAGATGATGTGTTCGGTTTTATTTCGAGCGATGGTTTAGTAAAAATTCACAAGAAAGACTGTCCCAACGCACGTCATATCTTGGAGAGATACCCATATCGTGTAATTCGCGCCGGCTGGAGTGGGAAAAGCGGCACCATGCTTCCGGCAACTATCCGGGTAGTAGGTATAGATGATATAGGTATCGTGACAAACATAACATCAATCATCAGTCATGAAGCAGGAGCTAATCTCCGAAATATCTCAATTGATTCTCATGATGGAATCTTTCAGGGTTATTTGGTGATTGGTGTCACAGACCTGAGACAGCTTACTACCCTGATTAAGAAAATCAAAACTGTCAAGGGAGTCAAAGATGTGATTCGGGTTTAGGTGATATTACCAATATCCTTAACTTAAATATAAGATAGTTCCCGAAATCGAATAAAAAATAGAATTAAACTTATGCCATGAATAAAAAATTTTTAATTGGATTAATTTCCGTAACATTGTCACTTGGAGCGATAGGGTGCAGCGGCAATAAGGAGAAGGTAAGAGAGCAGCGTGAAGCTTACGCAGCATCGCTGACCGATTCCATTTCTGCTGTACAGGAAGAAATTGAGGAGTGCAACACCCGGATTGATGAGTTACGGGATGCTGTCAACGGTTGGCTGCATGATTTTACCACCGTCACTAATCCGCGCGAAGCGGGGTCATATATAATTCTGACATCGCAGCGTAACGCCTATCCTTTGAAGGGAACCGGCATTACAGCCAGAATAAATGACAACTGCCAATTTGAGCTGATTGCAGCTCTATCGGGTAAACCATTCAGTCAAATTAAAGTTAACGCGCCTGAACAAAGCGCGACTTCAGAGAGAGTACCTAATGATCAGGCTCTAAATTACCGCACTCCTGCACTGACCACAGTCATGTTTAGCGGTGAGGCTGCCGACTCAATCGGAAAGTTAATAGCGGATAATGAACTAAACCCCCTTTCGGTAACTTATATAGAAAGAGGAGGTGTTGGGAACTATAAAATTCCGGCTGCCGAAGCAAAAATGATATCTTACACATATCTTTTGTATTCGAACCAGCGTGAACTCAACCGACTCGAACGCAGAGTGCCAATGCTTCATGAGAAGCTCAAGCTGCTTCGCGCTCATAGGGATAATTCGAGCGAGAAGAGCGGACAAGAAGCAAGCGGCACCGCCGATTGATACGCGATACCCGAATAATATATTAAATTCGGGGACTATATTATAACATTCGCATCATCTATATAAAATGATGTTGCCATTTTACTAATTTTGGAAAAACACAAAACCGGATTACCATGAATCTACAACAATCAGACCTTGATTTACTTCAAGAGAAAGGGATTACTCCCGAAAGACTCGAAGAGCAACTTACAATGTTATCAGAGGGTTTCCCCTGGCTGAAACTTGAAGGAGCAGCCACACCGGGCCACGGCATCTCGGTAATGTCACCACAAATGGAAACAGGCGCGATAAATTGCTGGGACGAATTTCTGAGCAAAGGTGGCATAGTCATGAAGCTTGTGCCTGCAAGTGGCGCCGCATCGAGAATGTTCAAGGACCTTTACTCGTTTGTCAACGGAAAATCAGAAAAGCCCGACAATGAGTTTATGGTCAAGTTTTTTGACAATATTGAAAAATTCGCATTCTTCAACCGCCTGAATTTTGTTACCATTCAACTATACGGCAAGAGTGTGAACACTCTCCTGAAAGAGAAGAGATATAAAGATATAGTCAAAGCTCTGATTGAGAAAGAAGGCATGGGCTATGGGAGTCTGCCTAAAGCACTGCTGCAATTCCATAAGGTTATCGGCACCACACGCACTGCGCTTGAGGAACAATTGGCCGAAGGCGCTCAGTATGCCACTGACCGCCATGGCAAAGTGAGGATTCACTTCACCGTGTCTGAGGAGCACCTGCCACTTGCCAAAATGAAAGTAGAGGAATCTGCCGGTCATCTTGGCAATGAGTATAACACCGAGTTTGAGGTAAGTTACAGCCTGCAGAAACCATCGACCGATACAGTCGCGGCCAATGTAGATGGAACCCCCTATCGTGAAAACGGTAATCTCTTCTTCCGACCCGGTGGACACGGCGCGCTTATCGAAAATCTCAACGAACTCGATGCTGATGTAATATTCATAAAGAACATCGACAATGTGGTGCCGGACAACCATCGTGAATCTACCGTTCACTATAAGAAGGTGCTTGGAGGAACACTGGTTGCCGTGAAACAAAAAATTGATGAATATTGCCGCATAGTCAAGGATGAGAAGCCTGATGACGCGAAGTTGGAAGAGATAATCAATTTCATGCGAAATGTGCTTTGCATCACTCACGACAGCACAGAGACCATGAATAATTCCGAGAAGCGCGAATATATTTTCTCTAAGCTGAACCGACCCTTGAGAGTCTGCGGAATGGTTCGCAACGAGGGTGAACCCGGCGGAGGTCCGTTTATGGTTTACAATGCCGACGGCACAGTCAGCCCTCAAATTCTGGAATCCTCTCAGATTAATCCTGATGATAAGGAATCGATGGAGATGCTTAGGAAGGCTACCCACTTCAATCCAGTGGATCTTGCGGTTTCTGTGCGTGACTATAAAGGCAACAAGTTCAACTTGCCTGACTATGTGGATAAAAGCACTGGTTTCATTTCAAGCAAGAGTCGCGAAGGAGTTGAAATCAAGGCTCTGGAACTTCCCGGTCTCTGGAATGGCGCCATGTCTGAGTGGAACACTATTTTTATCGAGGTGCCTGCCGACACCTTTAACCCGGTAAAGACTGTCAATGATTTGCTCCGACCGGCGCATCAACCAGAATAATATATAAAACCGAATATCATCACTGCTCAAGTTTCATGATAAGAGACTTGAGCAGTGTTATTTTTTTGCTAAATTTGTAGTTCAATAGCAATAGCGACTAAATTTGAACACTCGACACTCAAGATACTTGCTGATTATATGGGGATTGGTTATCTCGGTATTTGCCATGGCGCAGCAACCGAAATCGAGCAATACTCCATCAGAACCGAAGAAGACATATCCTCCGGGGCGTGCATGGACACTTACCTCCCCTCTGGGACTTCATCAGGAGTCTACCATGGATACGCTTCTCTACAATTATCAGCGCACCTTTATATCGGCTCTCGGCTCTGACGCATGGGCAACTACCGGCCAATTTACCGGTCCGGCAATCAATATGTTCTATTTTGATCGGCCGCAGACTTCGGCCTTTCTGCCAGATGATGCAATTTCCTACTGGCTTCCCTCCTTTTCAAAGCAACACTTCTACAATGTCTATATTCCATATACTCAGCTAATCTACAGCTGGGGTTTTGGTAATGAAATCCGCACTGATCATCTTAAAGCCACATTCGCAGGAAATATCAACCGCAAAGCCGGTCTGGGTGCATGGATAGATTACCCCTATACCCGCGGTGCATATTCAAATCAGGCTGCCAAAGGACTTGGCTTCGGATTCAATGGATATTATACCGGTGACCGATATGAGATGCAGGCATTTTTCAATCATTACAATCATGTAAATAAGGAAAATGGCGGTATAACCGATGATTTATACATCAAGGATCCGGCTCAACTGCAGGGTGGTGTGAGTTCAATAGAATCCACAAGTATACCTGTGAATCTCAATAAAGCCTCCAACAGACTGATCGGCTCACAATTTTATATGAACCATGCATATAAACTCGGATACTGGAAAGATATAACACAAGAGGAAGACACGATAGAACGGCGTGAATTTGTGCCTGTATCCAGATTTATATATTCTTTTGATTATAAGGATTCTAAGAGAATATTCCACAATCTTAACGCTATCGAAGGGGCAGACTTCTGGCGCCATTTCTATTTCAATGAAACCGGCACTGATGATCGCAGCGGCTATCGCTCCATCTCCAATACGATCGGGGTTGAACTTATGGAAGGTTTCAGGAAGTGGGTGAAATTCGGTCTATCAGCATATGTGAATTATTCCATAGACCGATACCGGTATAGAGTGCACACTCCACAAGGTGTCAACACGATACCACCTGTTATCGACCCCGGAGACGGAGATGTGACTACAGAGCCTGCTACAACAATAGAACCACTCCCCACAACTCCTGTATTCAATAAAACCGAACATCGGCTCTGGGTTGGTGGCAGATTGGAAAAAACCAGAGGTGCGATACTTCGATACCATGCCGATGTCAAAGTCGGGTTGTCGGGTGACGTGGCCGGAGATATAAATCTTTCGGGTGCTCTGGAAACTCGCTTCAGACTCGGTAAAGACACAGTTTCGATCGGAGCTAATGCAGCATTTATCAATGAGGAGCCCAACTTCATGTATCGGCACTATGCAGGCAATCACTTCGTGTGGAATAATGATTTCGGTAAAACACGCACTATAAAAGCAGGAGCCCATCTATATATCCCATGGAGCAAAACACTATTGTCAGTGAATATAGCCAATGTGCAGAATCTGGTATTTTTCGGTCCGAGTTCCACACCTGTTCAACACTCCGGAAATATTCAGATTCTATCTGCGGCAATCGATCAGAAACTAAAATTCGGCATCTGGAACTGGAACAACACAGTGACATGGCAGACAAGCTCCGATAAAACGGTAATACCGCTGCCGGCACTGACAGTATACAGCAATATGTTTCTCGGATTTCATGCATTCAGGGCACTTGATGTGCAGATCGGGGTGGATTGCAACTGGTATTCATCATATCCGGGACTTGCATATCAGCCTGCTCTGATGGCATTTCACACCCAGGGAAATAATGCTGTCAAAGTCGGCGGATTTATTAATTCAGATGTCTATCTGACCTGCAAACTTTATAAAGTAAGATTATTTCTGATGGTATCTCATCTGAATCAGGGGTGGTGGTCAAAAGATTATTTCTCGCTACCACACTATCCGATAGACCCGCGTCAGTTCAGACTTGGATTATCGATTGACTTCGCTAACTAAGAAAAACTGATAAATGAAATCAGATAACTGAAAACTTATTATTAAATTTGTGACAGACTAACACAATGCACTGATGATTGAGAGAGCGGAAAATTATCCGGCACTCATCGGAAGGGCATACAAATACTAATATCATGTACACCAATTTCAAGAAACACCTTGAGAAGGAACTGCAAGACATCAAGGACGCAGGCCTCTACAAGAATGAACGAGTTATTGTGACCCCTCAGAGCAGCGATATCGAGGTCGAGGGTAACAAGGGGGAAGTACTGAACTTCTGCGCAAACAATTATCTTGGACTCGCTGACAGTTCACGCCTGATAGAGGCTGCCAAAAAAGCGATGGACAACCGCGGTTACGGCATGTCGTCAGTGCGCTTTATCTGCGGCACTCAGGATTTACATAAAGAATTGGAGCATGCTATCTCTGATTACTTCAAAACTGAAGATACTATACTTTATGCCGCATGCTTCGATGCCAACGGCGGATTATTTGACCCGCTGTTTACTGAAGAAGATGCTATCATCTCTGATTCTCTGAATCATGCATCAATCATCGATGGAGTGCGCTTGTGCAAAGCCAAACGCTTCCGCTACAAGAATGCCGATATGGCTGATCTCGAACGCTGCCTGCAGGAAGCGAAGGATTGCCGTTTCAGAATTATTGCCACCGATGGTGTATTCTCCATGGACGGCAATGTAGCTCCGATGGATAAAATATGCGAACTGGCGGAAAAATATGACGCGCTGGTTATGGTCGACGAAAGTCACTCCGCAGGTGTAGTCGGCGAGACCGGTCATGGTGTGGCAGAGAAATTTGATGTCTATGGCAAGGTCGACATTTTCACTGGCACACTGGGCAAATCATTTGGTGGTGCGATGGGTGGATTCACCACCGGACGCAAGGAGATAATTGACATGCTTCGCCAGCGTTCGCGCCCCTATCTCTTCTCCAACTCTGTTGCCCCCTCGATTGTCGGTGCAAGTATCGAGATGTTCAAGATGCTCAAGGAAAGCAATGACCTACACTCTACCCTGATGGAGAATGTAGAATACTTCCGCAACAAAATGATTGAGGCCGGTTTTGACATCAAGCCAACCCAGAGTGCAATCTGCGCCGTGATGCTCTACGATGCGAAATTATCACAGGATTTCGCAGCTGAGATGCAGAAAGAGGGAATATATGTGACAGGGTTCTACTATCCTGTCGTGCCCAAGGGAGAGGCTCGTATTCGAGTGCAGCTGAGTGCAGCTCATACACGCGAACAGCTTGATAAGGCTATAGAAGCATTTATCAAGGTCGGCAAGCGTCTGGGTGTTCTAAAATAATAGCTAAAGAATCAAGATGAAAAATATTCTTGTAATAGGAGCGACAGGTCAGATCGGAAGTGAACTGACCATGAAGCTACGCGACATATATGGTGGTTCGAATGTGGTATGCGGATATATTCCCTCTGCAGCGCCCAAAGGGGAATTGCTTGAGAGCGGCCCGGCAGAGATTGTGGACATCACCGATGCAAAACGCATAGCTGAAGTTGTAGATACCCATAAGATTGATACAATCTACAACCTGGCGGCATTACTATCGGCAGTTGCCGAAGCGAAGCCTCAGTTAGCTTGGGCTATTGGTGTAGGTGGTCTTTTCAATACACTTGAGGTAGCCCGCGAGAAGAATTGCGCCGTTTTCACACCGAGTTCAATCGGCTCATTCGGACCCGATACTCCTCATGTGAAAACTCCCCAAGACACTATTCAGCGTCCGGCCACAATCTATGGTGTCACTAAAGTCACAGGTGAAATGCTGAGCGATTACTATGCACGCCGCTTTGGAGTGGATACCCGTTCGGTTCGATTCCCGGGACTTATTTCATATACCACACCTCCCGGAGGTGGCACAACCGACTATGCTGTAGACATATACTACTCAGCTGTAAAGGGAGAGACTTTCAAATGTCCGCTTAAACCCGGCACATTTATGGATATGATGTATATGCCCGATGCACTGCGCGCTGCAGTAGAAATCATGGAAGCTGACCCATCGAGGTTTATACACCGCAATTCATTTAATATTGCGTCAATGTCATTTGACCCGGAAATCATTTATAATAAAATCCGGGAATATGTGCCTGACTTCAAGATGGTATATGAGCTTGATCCGCTGAGACAGAAGATTGCGGATTCATGGCCTGATTCACTTGATGATACCTGCGCCCGCATGGAATGGGATTGGAAGCCCGAATTTGATTTGGATTCCATGACCAGGGATATGCTCGTGAACCTTCGGAAGAAATTCGGCATTGAGGTTAATGAACCTCAAGCCAGGTAGTAAGGATAATGGTGGCCGACATCTCGTCGGCCAGCCCCTTGCGGGCTCGATCCGACTTTTTGAAACCGGCGGTGAGCATATCGCGGTGAGCCATTACGGAAGTAAATCTCTCGTCGACCATCTCAACGGGGATATTCGGGATTACCTTGGCAAGTTGTTTGAGAAACGGACGTATGTATGTCATGGACTCCGAAGGATTGCCGTGCATATCCTTCGGCTCTCCAATCAAAATACGCTCCACATCTTCATGAGCGCAATAGTCTTTAATCCAGTTCAGAAGGTCGCAGGCTCGTACCACCGGTAGAGGATTGGCACTTATTTTCAAAGTATCTGTAACCGCTACCCCACAACGCTTACGCCCATAATCTATAGCAAGGATTCTACCCATTTTCGAATAAAAAATTTAGCAGGCGGCTTCAAATTCTGAAGCCGCCTGCTAAATTAATATATATCCCCGGAAAATCCGGAATGTTCGTAAATTCTATTTACTTACCTTCGAAGAAACGCTTGTAGAGGCCATAGAAACCGCGGCCGTGGCGAGCTTCATCTTTCGCCATCTCATGAACTGTGTCATGAATTGCATCAAGACCGGCAGCCTTTGCATTGCGAGCTATGCGCATCTTGTCTTCATTAGCGCCTGCCTCGGCATGCATTCTCTTCTCAAGGTTAGTTTTGGTGTCCCAAACCATATCACCGAGGAGCTCTGCAAATTTTGATGCATGTTCAGCCTCTTCCCAAGCATAGCGCTTGAAAGCCTCAGCAATTTCGGGATAACCCTCGCGGTCGGCCTGACGTGCCATTGCAAGATACATACCAACCTCTGTGCACTCACCCATGAAGTGGTTGTTGAGATCCTTAATCATTTCTTCATCACCCTCTTTACCTTCGCCAATCTTGTGCTCGGTTACAAAGTTGAGAACTTCGGTATCGTCGAGTTCTTTAAATTTGCTTCGGGGTGCTTTGCACTGCGGGCATACTTCGGGAGCCTGTTCACCTTCTGCTACATATCCGCACACTGTGCATATCCATTTCTTAGCCATAATTCTTATCTGTTATTTAAGGTTATAAACTACATTTCATATTTATAGGGCGCATCTGAATAAAATGAAGATACGCGCTAATATTCTTTTTAATGTATAACGCTCGGGGGGATAAAAAAGTTTTCGTGAATTTACATCTTTTTGAAAAGAAGAAATGATGTCAGCATTAAGACAGGAATTTGATTATTCAAATTAAAGAAATTACCTTTGCATTAAGCTATTATTGAACCTGCTCATTATTGATCATATATAAGCGTGGATTTATCGAAAGTTGTAACGGAGGCCTTTGCTCCTCATCATATAAGTAATGTAGTGGCGGGTATCAGTGGAGGTGCAGACAGCACTGCACTGCTTGTAGCACTTTCAAATGCCAATATCGATGTGACGGCAATTCACTGCAATTTTAATCTGCGTGGTTCTGAGTCTGATGGTGATGAAAGCTTTGTACGCACTCTTTGTGATTCTCTCGGTATCAGGCTGAAAGTCTGTAACTTTGATGTAAATGCGTATGTATCATCTCATAAAGTTTCAGTAGAGATGGCTTGTAGGGAACTTCGATACGATGCTTTCAGAGAAGTCATGTCTGAAACCGGAGCGCAGCGGATAGCAGTGGCTCATAATTCCGATGATCAGGTAGAAACACTGATGCTCAATTTACTGCGCGGCACCGGCATTTCCGGTCTCAGAGCAATGCGCGAAGATACCGGGGAAATCATAAGACCATTTATCAATATCACCCGCCGGGAGATAGAGGAATATCTGAGAGAGATGGGATTTACATGGCGCACCGACAGCACAAATCTGGAATCTCACTATTTGCGCAATTTCCTGAGAAACGATGTGCTTCCTCTCCTCGAAACTCGCTGGCCCCGGGCCCGCAAATCATTACTTCGCACTTCCTCCAATCTTAGCTCTGATGAAAAGGTATTGGCGGATATAGAAGAGCGGCTGATACCTCTTGACTCTGAATTATTATTGTCGGAGACTGTCAGAAATTTCTGCAATCCTGAGTGGAATATACGCAGATTTGCCCGCAGATATGGCGCTTCCGACAGACAAATCGAGGAAAT
>CAMWLY010000039.1 GCA_947175145.1 uncultured Muribaculaceae bacterium
ATTATATATGAAGCCTTTACAAGAAAAACTATCGGCTTATGATGCTCCGCAGAAGGCGAAAGCAGCCGGAGTGTATCCATATTTCCGCGCTATCTCGTCAGAGCAGGACACTGAGGTGATGATGAATGGTAAGAAGGTATTGATGTTTGGCTCTAACAGTTATATGGGCCTTACAAATCACCCCAAAGTCATCGAAGCTGCAGTTGAGGCCACTCGTAAATATGGCACCGGTTTGGCCGGTTCGCCATTCCTGAATGGCACACTCACAATTCATAAAGATTTAGAGGCGCGTCTCGCTGATTATGTCGGAAAGGAAGATGCAATGCTCTATTCTACAGGATTTGGTGTGAACCTTGGAGTCGTGTCAATTCTGACCGGGCGCGAAGATTATGTGATACTTGATGAGCAGGATCATGCATCGATCATAGAAGGTCGTAGACTCTCATTTTCAAATTATCTTAAATATCGTCACAACGACATGGCTTCTCTTGAAGCCCAACTTAAGAAATGCGATCCCGACAAAGTTAAACTTATCGTGACTGACTCGGTATTCTCTATGGAGGGTGATGTGGCGAATCTTCCTGAAATCACAAGACTGGCCAAGAAATATAATGCAAATGTGATGGTGGACGAAGCTCACGGTCTCGGAGTATTCGGAGAGGGTGGACGCGGAGTCTGCAATCATTATGGTGTAAAAGATGATGTAGACCTGATCATGGGCACATTCTCCAAGTCACTGGCCGCGCTCGGTGGTTTTGTGGCAGCCGATAAGGTTGTGACAAACTTCCTGCGCCATCATTCACGTTCATATATCTTCACAGCTTCTATCACTCCCGGTTCCACTGCAGCGGTCAATGCCGCTCTCGACATCATCATCGCCGAGCCGGAGCGTCAGAAGCATCTCTGGGACATAACACACTTCGCTCTTGACAGCTTCCGCGAGATGGGTTGCGAGATAGGCAATACTTCGACACCGATTATCCCGCTCTTCATTCGCGACGACTATAAGACATTCCATGTAACCCGCGATCTGCTCGATGAGGGAGTCTTCGTAAACCCGGTAGTAACACCTGCTGTAGCTCCCAACGATACACTCATCAGATATTCGCTGATGGCCACACACACCAAGGAGCAGGTTGAGCGTTCACTTGTAGCAATTGAAAAGGTCTTTAAAAAATACGATCTACTCAAAAAATAGAATTTTATTCCTACAAGTAATCAGAGGTAAAAAAGATTTGCAACCGCGGTGGAATCACAGATTTCACCGCGGTTACTTAATAGATTTTTTTAAGGCTTTTATATCAGTGAAATTTTTTGAGAATTTTATACCGCACTATTGCACATATAGCCTGCGAGTATTAATTTCGCAATGTTTTTCGCAATAGAAACCTCTTTTTTTATACTCACAATTATAGTTCATTTGAGATTAAGATGGTATACAGGTTTAAACTCGTAAGCGATGAAGTTTCTAACTTTAGCCGCGAAATTGAAATCGATTCCGAAAATACATTTCTTCAGTTTCGTAATGCAATTCTGGAGAGTGTGAACTATACGAAAGATGAATTGGACTCCTTTTTTCTTTGCAACGAAGACTGGGA
Organism: uncultured Muribaculaceae bacterium; assembly: GCA_947175145.1. Lineage (GTDB taxonomy): Bacteria > Bacteroidota > Bacteroidia > Bacteroidales > Muribaculaceae > Lepagella. Next base: position 1,599 of record CAMWLY010000039.1, read on the forward strand.
ATATGAGGAGGAGATTACCCTTGAAGATATGGGCAACACAGCCAGCGATCAGGATATCTGGCTGATGGATTCCACCACACTCAGCGAATTGATTGAAGATGAAGGTCAGCGCTTATCATTTGTGTTTGATTACCTCACAGAGCGTTCATTCTTCCTTGAGTTGAAAGAGATTATTCCTTCTCGTTCGTTGGTGGAACCTATCTGCACCATGAAGCGCGGCAATCCCCCCGCACAAGCTGTGGATATGGCGGAATTCGAGCAGGCTATAGATGCCAAAGCCAATGAGACTACTCTTTCAGATATGGATATAGAGCCGATAGATTCATCATCATTTGATGATGAAGATCTTGAGGAAGGCTTCGATATAATGGACGGAGTGGATTAATTAGTCCACTCTTCAGTCGCGACCGAATATGCGGTCAAATATGGACTTCTTTTCCGACGGACGGAAGTGCACTGAAAGATTCTTATCAAGTTTGCTGAAGAAGAGAATGTGGGATTGAAATACAAACGCTACATTTTTATCAAACTCCAGCACCGCAAAAAGTCCTCTCTTTAAAAATCGCCTGAATGGGCTGAACTCATCAAGTCCTGTCACGATAATTTCATCATCACTCACCTCGAGTTTGTGAAAAGGTGCGAGCAAATCTACAAAATATGGTAGATTTAGCTCGCTTTCATTTTTAGCAGGCTTATTATAATTCTTATATATTTCTGTAATTACTTCTTGCGTAATCATGATAAATACCCCGTTGTAGTAGAGCCGATTATTCTGAAGACCGGCTCTCAAGGTCAGTCTCGGATTACTTTTGAATCCTAATGGTTCTAATTATAGAACACCTCAAAACGCATTTGGTTTTAAGAAAAGAGTTAAATATTTAAGATTATTTGCATATAATGACCAATCCGCTGAACTGCAAATAAAAAAATAAACCGTGATGTTCCGCTTGGGGAGTCACCACGGTTTATTATGATGAAATGATTGGATTATCCGAGGAAGCTCAGAAGCACACCGGCTGCCACTGCCGAGCCTATCACGCCGGCCACATTGGGACCCATGGCGTGCATCAGCAGATAGTTTGTCGGGTCATACTCCAAACCAATATTGTTGGATATGCGCGCTGCCATCGGAACTGCAGATACACCGGCATTACCGATCAGCGGGTTGATTTTCTTGCCGGGCTTAAGCAGCAGGTTGAATACCTTGACCGACAGCACACCGGCAGCAGAAGCGATGATAAATGCAGCGAAGCCAAGTCCGAATATCAGCAGAGTGTCGAGAGTCAGGAACTTGTCTGCCTGAGTTGATGCACCCACTGTCAGACCGAGAAGAATTGTGACAATATCGGTCATGGCATTGCTTGCTGTCTTAGCCAGTCTTGTAGTCACACCCGATTCTCGAAGCAGATTTCCGAAGAAGAGCATACCGAGCAGTGGAATGCCCGACGGCACTACAAAGCAGGTGAGCAGAAGTCCGACTACCGGGAATATTATCTTTTCGTTTTGGCTGACTATACGTGCCGGTTTCATCTTGATAAGGCGCTCCTCCTTGGTTGTGAACAACCTCATCAGTGGAGGCTGAATCAGAGGAATAAGTGCCATATAAGAATAAGCCGATACAGCCACCGCACCAAGCAGGTTGGGATTAAGCTTTGAAGTGGTGAAAATTGCGGTCGGACCGTCAGCACCGCCGATGATAGCCACACACCCTGCAGAGAGAGGATCAAATCCACAGAGCAATGCCAGCATATAAGCACCGAAGATACCGAATTGGGCGCACGCACCAATAATCATCAGCTTAGGATTCGCCAGCAGTGCCGAGAAATCGGTCATTGCTCCAATTCCCAAGAAGATAAGTGGGGGATACCACCCGCGCTCCACACCATTATACAGGATATTAAGCACGGAGCCCTCTTCATATATGCCAATCTCCATACCCGACTGGAAGGGGATATTGCCGATAAGCATACCGAAACCAATCGGAACAAGCAACAGGGGTTCGAAATTTTTCTTAATTGCGAGCCATACGAAGAATATGCCCACGGCAAGCATGACCAGATTCTCCCATTCGCAATTATAAAAGCCGGTGAATTTCCAGAAATCGGCAATCGTTTGAGCCATGAAACCACCGAATGAATAACCGTCGAGAAGCAACATAATCTACGCGTCAGTTATTCGATAATCATTATATCTGTGCCTTCGAGGATAGCGTCACCGACCGATACAAGAATCTTGGTCACCTTGCCACCGCGAGTGGTGCGGATATCATTTTCCATTTTCATTGCTTCAAGCACTCCCACCTTATCACCGGCATTGACTGTATCACCTACATTGACATCAATACTCATAACTGTGCCGGGCAGGGGACTCTTCACAGCTTCGGCAGCTCCGGCTGAAACTGCGGGTTTTGCCACCGGTTTTGATGCTACCGGGGCTGCTGCCACATTACCATGGTTTGTGTGGCCTGACTGGCTCAGTGCCGGTTTCTGTGATGCTTTGGGCTTGCGATCCAGCTCAACCTTGTAGGATACACCATTGACCTCAACCTGAGCTTCATTGTCCACAATGTCTCCCACAGAGACAGTGAACTTCATGCCGTTGATCTTATATTTATATTCTTTCATTTTTTGTTAGATATGTGTTTTGATTAGCGGCGTGAAGCCTTTTTAAGTTCCGGTACCTCTCTGAGACCATAAATCTTCGAGTTCCAGGGAGAGTATGCTTTGCGCATGCGGCGGATTGTAAGTTTGGTATCCTCAAGATCATGACCTTGACCCATATGCTCGGCAAGTGCCATGGCTATGGCTGCGATAACCTCACCTGAATCAAGTTCATCATGGTGATCCTCTGCAGAATCATCGGTGACTCCGTGAGCTTCGCGTTTTTTCATCTTCTGGATCTTTGAAGATATCTTACCGAAACCGAGGAAGAGTATACTCAGGATAATCAGCGCTGCGAGAACTATGCACATCGCAATTATTGTTATGGCTCCGCCAAACTTGTCATTCTCGGCTGCGTTGCGTGCTTTTTCCGCCTGAATGGCCTTGCGAGTGAGTTCGCTTTCCTGCACTGTGTTAACCTCTTGTGAGGGAACCCAGTCTCCTTCGACCTCAGTTTGGTCACCCTGCACGCTAACCTCCCGGTATTGCTGGTCGGGGTCGGCCTGGATACCGGCGGTTGCCGGGGTAGCCCCCAGCAACGCCAGTCCTAATGCCGCGCTTAATAATATTTTCTTACGCATTTTGTGTGTTTGTGATTACAGAGGAATGTTGCCATGCTTCTTGGCAGGATTGGTCACCTTCTTGGTGGCGAGCATATTCAGCGCCTTAATCACACGGAATCGTGTGTTACGCGGCTCAATCACATCATCGATGTAACCATATTTGGCTGCCTGATAGGGATTGGCAAACAGATCACGATATTCCTCCTCTTTCATCTTGATGAATTCGGCAGGATTGTCGGAATTCTTGGCCTCTTTGGCATAAAGCACGCCTACAGCTCCCTCGGCACCCATCACGGCTATTTCTGCAGATGGCCATGCATAGTTCATATCACCGCGAAGTTGCTTACAGCTCATCACAATGTGTGAACCACCGTATGATTTGCGGAGTGTTACGGTAACTTTAGGCACTGTAGCTTCACCGTAGGCATACAGCAGTTTTGCACCATGCAAAATCACACCATTGTATTCCTGACCTGTGCCGGGAAGGAAGCCGGGCACGTCGACCAGTGTAACCAAAGGAATATTGAATGCATCGCAGAAGCGTACAAAGCGCGCTCCCTTGCGCGAAGCGTTCGAGTCAAGAACTCCTGCAAGCACCTTGGGCTGATTGGCTACAATTCCGACAGCCTGACCGTTGAAGCGTGCGAAACCGATGATGATATTCTTGGCATAGTCCTTTGATACCTCCAGGAATTCGCGGTCATCGACAATAGCCGAAATAACTTCATACATATCATAGCTGCGCTTCGGATTGTCGGGTATGATGTCGTTGAGCTTATCTTCAAGGCGATCGATAGGATCCTTGCAGTCGATAAGGGGAGTCTCCTCAAGATTGTTCTGCGGTATGTAGCTGATGAGCTTGCGCACAAGTGCCAAAGTCTCCTCTTCGTTTTCTGCTGCAAAGTGAGTCACACCGCTCTTTACAGCATGAACTGATGCGCCACCCAATTGCTCCTGAGTCACATCTTCTCCGGTCACGGTCTTTACTACGGAAGGACCGGTGAGGAACATATAGCTCAGGCCTTTGGTCATGATTGTGAAGTCAGTCAGCGCGGGGCTGTATACGGCACCGCCGGCGCAGGGACCCATGATTGCTGAAATCTGCGGAATCACACCTGATGCCATGATATTGCGCTGGAAAATCTCGGAATATCCGGCAAGAGCGTTGATGCCTTCCTGAATGCGCGCACCACCTGAATCATTAAGACCGATCACCGGAGCACCCATCTTCATGGCGAGATCCATGATCTTGCAGATCTTGAGCGACATGGTTTCTGACAGAGAACCGCCGAACACGGTGAAGTCCTGAGCGAAAACATATACCAGACGGCCTTCGATTGTGCCGAAACCGGTTACTACACCGTCGCCCAGTATGTGCTTCTTGTCCTGTCCGAAGTTAGTGCAGCGGTGAGTCACGAACATGTCGAGCTCTTCGAAGCTGCCTTCGTCGAGGAGCATGGCGATTCTTTCACGCGCAGTGAATTTACCGCGGTCATGCTGTTTGTCTATGGCTTTCTGTCCACCACCCAATCGCGCTTCGGCGCGCTTTTCAATCAGCTGGCTGATTTTCTCTTCCTGTTTGCTCATTGCGTTGTGAGTTGTTATTTTGTGATAAAAAGGGACTGTGTCAAAATCAAGATTTTGGCTCAGACCCTTTTAGGAGTGTCATAACGGGTCATGCGGCTCATTGTGACACTCCGCTTTCTATTAATTGTTTCTTTATTTATTGGGATCTTCGCAAAGTTCTGTGAGTACAGCCTCTGTGGATTTCGGGTGAAGGAATGCTATCTGCAGGCCATCAGCACCCTTGCGGGGAGCCTTGTCGATAACCTTTACTCCTTTCTCCTGAACTTCCTCAAGAGCGTTGGCCACGCCATCTTCAACAGCAAATGCCATGTGGTGCATACCACCGCGACCACCATTCTTCTCAATGAATTTTGCAATCGTGCTCTCCGGTGTGGTTGCCTCCAGAAGCTCGATCTTTGTGTCTCCTACCTTGAAAAATGCTGTGGTTACCTTCTGGTCCTCCACAACTTCCTGCTTATAGCACTTCAGGCCAAGCACCTCTTCGTAATACTTGATTGCCTCTTTCAAATCAGGCACCGCAATGCCGATGTGTTCAATGTGTGAAATTTTCATTGAAGTCTTAGGTTTAGGTTATTGTTGATTCGCAAATTTATAAAAAATCATGCAGTCAAAAAAATATTCAACCATCTTAATTTCCCATATTTCCCCATTGGATTTAGTTTTTGATACTAATTGCCCTTAATTTGGTTTTTATATTGAAATTGACTAATTTTGCTTCGAGTGGCCTTATGTAGCCTCATTATCATAATATCATGATGATTAAATAGGGCCGGCAAGTATAATTTGAAACCCAAAACACGATGAAGGTAACACCCCTTCTGATTGCACAGATGATCGGGGGCACTGTCGATGGTGATGGTGAACTTGAAATAACCGGTTTCGCGAAAATCGAAGAGGCCCGGAAGGGTCAGATTTCTTTTATCGCCAATCCAAAATATGAGCATTTTATAGAGTCAACCCAAGCTTCAGTGCTTCTTGTTGGCCCTGATGTGAAGAAACCTGAAGGTTCTTCATTAACTCTGATTCATGTGGCTGACCCATACGTGGCTGTCGCTGACCTGCTCGCCGCTTACGAGTCAATGAAGCCTATGAAAAAAGGTATAGAGCAGCCTTGCTATATCGCCGATGGCGTAGATATATCCAATGCCGCTTATATCGGAGCTTTCGCTTATATAGGTCAGGGTGTGAAACTCGGTAAAAATGTAAGAATTTATCCTCAGGCATATATAGGAGATGGTGCGGTGATAGGAGATGATACTATAATTCGCGCCGGTGTCAAAATTTATGAGGGTTGCCATATAGGCGCAAGATGTATCCTTCATTCAGGTGTGATAATTGGAGCCGATGGATTTGGCTTCGCCCCGACTTCCGATGGCTCATACGAAAAAATCGCTCAGATTGGCATAGTGGAAATCGAAGATGATGTCGAGATTGGCGCAAATACCACTATAGACCGGGCTACTTTCGGTTGCACTCGCATAGGAAAAGGCACAAAACTCGATAATCTGATTCAGGTGGCTCACAACGTTGAGCTCGGAAAGCATAATGTGTTTGCGGCCCAAACCGGTATTGCCGGATCTACCAAGGTGGGCGATTACAACAGAGTCGGCGGACAATGCGGATTCGCCGGCCATATACATGTGGGCAGCAATAATGAATTTGGCGCCCAATCCGGTATTCCCAATAATGTAGGCGATGGTAACCGACTTATCGGATATCCGGCCATCGATGCATTAACATTCGCCAAAAGGCAAGTTTTATTGAAGCGTTTACCTGAATTATTCAACAAGAAATAACACAATTGCAGGCGAATCATCGGCCACTCCCGGTGTATCGCCTGTAAAGGCATTTTAATACAACATGAAGCAACTTACTCTAAAAGCTCCATTTAAAGTTAGCGGCAAAGGCCTTCACTCCGGCCTTCAGATTGAAGCGGTATTTAATCCCGCTCCCGAAAATACCGGCTATAAGTTCCGCAGAATTGACCTCGATGGAGAACCTATGATTGATGCAATTGCAGAAAATGTAGTAGATACCCGTCGCGGTACCGTGATTGCCAATCGCAAAGGAGACATTGTCAGCACAATCGAACACGCCATGGCCGCTCTCTATGCAGCCGGTGTTGACAACTGCATCATTGATGTCAATGGTCCCGAACTTCCGATTCTCGACGGCAGTGCAATAGAATATGTCAACAAACTTGAGGAAGTAGGACTTGAAGAGCAGAATGCCGACAAAGATTTCTTTATTATCAAGGAGAAAACTCAATTCCGCGATGAAGAGACAGGCTCAACCCTGACTATCTATCCCGATGATGGTTTCAGCGTGGAGTGCATGGTGGAATATAACTCTGCGATTCTCCCTAATCAGTTTGCTGTGCTCGATGATCTTGCCGATTTCAAGCAGGAAGTTGCAAAGGCACGCACCTTTGTTTTTGTGCGTGAAATCGAACAGCTTGTACAGGCAAACCTCATCAAGGGGGGAGACCTTGATAACGCTATAGTAATATATGACGAGAAAATCCCGCAGGAACGCATCGACCATATTTGTGAGGTGATGAATGTGCCTCGCATAGAGGTCGACCAGCTCGGTTATATAAATCCGACACCTCTGGAGTGGGACAATGAACCCGCCCGCCACAAGGTGATGGACGTGATCGGTGACCTCGCTTTGATCGGTCGCCCGCTGCGCGGTCGTGTGGTTGCTATTCGCCCGGGACACACCGTCAACAATAAATTCACCCGATTGGTGCGCAAAGAGGTGAAGCACACTGAAATTCAGGCGCCTCTTTATAACCCCAACATTCCGCCGATTATTGACATCAACGGAATTCGCGCACTGCTTCCGCACCGTTATCCTTTCCTCCTTATCGATAAGGTTATCGAACTCGACAATAAGCATATTGTGGCTGTAAAGAATGTTACGGTCAATGAGCCTTTCTTCCAAGGTCATTTCCCCGAGGAGCCGGTGATGCCCGGTGTGCTTCAGGTAGAAGCGATGGCTCAGGCAGCCGGTGTGCTTGTGCTTAATTTCCTCGATGAACCGGAACGCTACTCCACTTATTTCCTGAAAATAGACAATGTGAAGTTCCGCCAGAAAGTTGTGCCGGGAACTACACTGGTTATGAATGTATTCCTCACAACAGAAATTCGTCGCGGTTGCGCTATCGTTAAGGGTTATTCATTCGCCGGTGAAAAAATAGTGTGTGAAGCAGAATTTATGGCACAGATCATTAAAAATAAATAAGTCATGTCAGAACTCAAGATGTACAAGGTTAGCCCCGATGCCAAAATTGGCAACAACGTAGAAATCGGTGACTTTACAACCATATATGAGAATGTAGAGATAGGAGACAATTGCAAAATTTATGGCAATGTCACCATCTTTCCGGGTGCCCGCATCGGTAGCGGTGTGACTATCTTCCCCGGTGCAGTTATTTCAGCTATACCTCAGGATTTGAAGTTCAGAGGTGAGGAGACTTTTGCATATATCGGTGATGGCACTACATTGCGCGAATGCGTAACTGTGAATCGTGGCACTGCTTCCAAGGGTAAGACAGTTGTGGGTAAGAATTGCCTGATTATGGCCTATAACCATATCGCGCATGACTGCCGCCTCGGTGATCGTGTGATTATGTCAAACGCATGCCAGCTTGCCGGAGAGGTAGTGGTAGATGATGCTGCTGTAATAGGCGGCGGAAGTCTTATTCATCAGTTCTGTCACCTGGGCCGAAATATCATGCTTCAGGGTGGCGCGCTCGTAAATAAGGATATTCCTCCATTTGTCAAGGCGGCTCGCGAACCTATTTCTTATGTAGGTCTGAACTCTGTGGGACTGCACAGAAATCACTTCACCGATGAGGAAATACGCCAGATTTCAGATATCTATAGAGTGCTCTATCTGAGTGACCTCAATGTGTCGAATGCCATCAAGGTTATTCTTGATACACTCCCCGAAACAGAATTTCGCAAGGAAATTGTGGAATTTGTGGAGAATTCCGGCCGCGGCATTATCCGCTCAGTCGTGTAATATGAAGTTTATCATATCAAATAAAAAACGCGCGAATTTCGCGCGTTTTTTTATTCTGATTAATTGTATTCTTCAGTTTCAGTGGGGGAGAATGAATCGTACCATATCTGAGCCATGAACTTGTTTTTCTTCGCCTCCTCATTATATCTCCATGGCTTGGGCAGGCATTCCGGACACCAATGACCACCCTTGAGCACTGTGCGCGGTCTCATGGTAAACTTATGCCCAAAGGCGCACTCCCATTCGAGTGGCGTATCCAGGTCTCCGGGAGTCATCTCCTTTGACAGGCATTTCCCACCTCGGAATTCAGCTGCTTGTCTCATATCATAGATATCAAGTTCCGATATCGGTTTTGATTCGTCATATCCATGATCAAGCCTTATAGGGGTTTCGCCAGGCCGGCTTAAATCAATATCTTTCCAACCCGGTGTCATGGATTTGGCTTCGCGTGACCTGAAATATGCCTTGATTTTGTGCTCGCAGTCATTGCGTTTAAACCAATTCAGCGGGCCGTCATCTTTAATATTCGCCACCATCTTCATGCCGAATTTTACCAGTGATGCCGGTGCGAGTGGCGTCAGTGTCATCCACCAGGGCATAGACTTGGCCAAGCGGTCGAAATACTCTTCAGCTGTAATGTTTTCACGGAAATGAAACAAATCTTCAAGCAGATGCGAATCTTCATACCATTCGCCATGAAAGTTGCGGGTAGCGAACCATTCAGGTTCGAAGCATTTCTCTACCGGAGGACATTTTAGTGCTTTTAGAAGAAGCACCTCAAATTCATAATTAGTCAGCCGGAATTCAGGACCGCTGCCGATATTGTAGAATCCGCGCCAGAAATTTTCATCAACCTCATGGCCCGGAAGACAACTTTCGCAAATTTTGGCCATAAGTCTGCCGGAATCTTCTACAGTAGCCCATTCAAGCACACCTCTTAATGGTACATGAAATGTTATCGGATCACTACCTTTCTTGATGAGATTGTTCGCAAGAATCCCGGATTGCCTTAGCGATACCCAGTGCTTTAGCCCTGATTCGGCAAATATTTTCTCGGCAATAATTTTTGAAATACCATACACATCGTAAATGCCGGTCATTATCGGGTCTCCGGTTCGTCCCCAGTGGTGTGGCTCCCAATGGTGTGCCGTCTGCGCCACACTTCCGATATAAACGACCCGGATTTCATCGGCATTAGACCTGCTCTTTACTGCGCGAACTATATTCTCGGCAGCTGTTGTATTAACCTTCATGGTCAGTTCGGGCAGATGGTCGGCGGCGGGTGATACCATTCCTCCGATATGAAGCACAATATCGGCATCTCCCATAGCTTTCTCTACATCTTCATAATTGAGAAGATTTCCCCATGTGATGTGAATACTTGGATTATTCAGATATTGAGCAAGTTTGCGCCTGTTTTTTTTACTTTGACGCACAAGCAGCCTTATGTTGAACTTGTCGAGACTGCCGGAAAGTTCCTTTAGAGTTTGATATCCCATAGCGCCGGTTGCGCCGGTGATGAATACGGTTTTCTTCATTTCACCGCAAATTTAATAAATTTAACTGACACTATCTTCTATACTTAAAGTCTCTGATATCCGTTTACAAATAGAACAACATATCTGCAACGCTTATATATGCTTGATTACATAAGGGGCCATGTTGCCGAGTTGACACCTACATTTGTGGTACTCGATGTGAATGGTCTTGGCTATGAGGTTAATATTACTCTTCTCGATTATCCGGAAATTCCGGCTACAGGTGAGGCTAAATTATACGTTCATGAATCAATTCGTGAGGACGCGCATATATTATTTGGTTTCCTCTCCAAGCGTTCCCGTGAATTATTCAGATTATTGCTCAGTGTCAACGGAGTAGGCGCTAATACTGCGCGTCTGTTTTTATCCGCGCTTACAGTCCGCCAGCTTGAAACAGCCATAGCTTCGGGCGAGGAGAAACTCCTGAAAAGTGTCAAAGGTGTAGGTGCAAAAACCGCCCAGAGAATTATTCTTGACTTAAAGGATAAGGTTAAGCCCGATGCCTCTGTGATGGCCGGGACTGTTTCTAAAAGTGAAGCGTTTGATGATGCTCAGGCCGCGCTGGTTATGCTCGGATTTGCCCAGGCACAGTGTGCCAAAGTTCTCGGCAAATTGTTTGCAACTGAACCGACTCTCTCTACCGAGGAGGCTATCAAGAGAGCCTTGACTATGCTTTAATATTTGAAATTTCGGAATGTTGAAACTTTCCACATCTCGTATATACCTGCTTATCACCACTTTTGTGGTGGTATTGATCGGCACGCTTGTGGCTGAGTCTCAATATCGCAAGAGTGAGTTGCAACCGCCTCCGGCCATGCCGCTGACTCCTGCGCCCTCAGATACTGTTTTACCAGATGTCGCGGCTCGACCCACTGTGCCCGTAACTCCCGAGGATTATCTGGGTACAGAAGAATATCCTATAGATCTTAAGCAACCGTCGAATATCAAGACTGAGGCTGTATATGATCCGGAACTTGGCATGTATGTGATCAGGACACTGCTCGGTGACAAGGAGTTGGTTACACCTTATCTCATGACTCCCGAGCAATATGGTCAGTCCCTCATGCGTCAGGATATGTTCGGTTATTTCACAGAGCGAAACAGAGAAGGATTTGAAAAGGTAGGTAAAGAACCGTTCAATATTTTTGACATGAACTTCTCTCTCGGACCACTTGAGAAGGTATTCGGTCCGGGTGGAGTGCGACTGCAGACACAAGGTTCGGTGCAATTATCTCTGGGAGTGAAGAGTAACAAGACAGATAATCCGGCTCTTTCCCTGCGTAACCGACGCAAGACCTATTTCGATTTCGATACCAAGATTCAGGCCACAATCAATGCATCGGTGGGCGATAAGATGAAGTTCAACATGAACTATAATACCGATGCTACCTTTGCATTTGATTCCCAGAATCTTAAACTTCAGTATGAGGGTAAGGAAGATGAAATAATAAAAAATATCGAGGCCGGTAATGTGTCGATGACTACCGGCTCAAGCCTGATTCGCGGCGGTACGGCACTGTTCGGCTTAAAAACAAAACTGCAATTCGGCAAGCTGACCCTGACCGGTTTGGTGTCGCAACAGAATTCGGAATCGAAAACGGTTTCGACTCAAGGCGGTGTGCAGAGCACCAAATTCAGTATCAAGGCCGATGATTATGATGCAAACCGTCACTTCTTCCTCTCACAGTGGTTTTACGAAAATTATGACCAGTTTGCGTCAAAGTTGCCCTACGTATCATCAGGTGTGCAAATCACCCGAATAGAAGTATGGATTACCAATAAGAATTCCAACTTTAATGAATCACGTAACTTCGTAGGATTCATGGACCTTGGAGAAAATCATAACCTGGCGTCAGATTATTGGATTCCCAATACTTCATTCAATAATCCGACAAACCAGTCGAATAACCTTCTTCAGGTATTGAAATCAGAATACCCGGGTGCCCGCAATATTAATCAGGTTACGCAGGCTCTTGAGCCGCTTCGCGCATTCGGTATCGAGGGTGGCCGTGATTATGAAAAAGTCGAATCCGCTCGCTTGCTCCGTTCATCGGAATATACTCTAAATTCCGACCTTGGTTATATTTCTTTGAAATCGGCGCTCAATACCGATGAGGTTCTGGCCGTGGCTTACGAATATACTTACGGTGGCAAAGTTTATCAGGTAGGAGAGTTCTCCTCAGATGTAACTCAGACCTCGGAATCTCTGTATCTTAAGATGCTTCGCTCCACTACAGTTTCTCCAAAACTGCCTATGTGGAGACTTATGATGAAAAATGTATATTCACTCGGTGCATATCAATTGCAGAAGAATAACTTTAAGCTGAATATTAAGTTCCTGAGCGATACAACCGGTACTGAAATCAACTATCTGCCTGTCGGTTCCATATCAAATCAGCCCCTTCTGCAGGTCATGAACCTCGACAGGATAGATTCTAATCAGGAGTCTCATGCCGATGGCTTCTTCGATTATATCGAAGGTTACACCGTGCAGTCTTCAAGCGGCAAGATTATATTCCCGGTGGCTGAACCATTCGGCGCCCACCTGGCTCGCAAAATAGGAAATCCGGCCATAGCTGAACAGTATGTATATACAGAGCTTTATGACTCGACTCTTGTAGTGGCACGCCAGTTCGCTGACAAAAACAAGTTTTCTCTTGTCGGTGAATATCAGGCATCAAATGGTGCTACAATCAGGCTAAATGCCATGAATGTGCCTCGCGGTTCGGTTGTGGTAATGGCCGGCGGTGTCGTGCTTACGGAAAACTCCGATTATACCGTGGATTATACCATGGGTATAGTGACCATTACAAATCAGAGTATCATTGATTCAGGTACCAATGTATCGGTTACCCTTGAAAACCAATCGCTATTCTCGATGCAGCGTAAAACTCTGCTCGGTCTTGATGCGCAATATCAGTTCAACAAGGATTTCACACTTGGAGGCACGCTGCTCCACTTCTCTGAAAAGGCGCTTACAGAGAAGGTCAATATCGGCGATGAGATAATCAATAATACCATGTGGGGCCTGAATCTGAGTTACAAAAAGGATTTTATGTGGCTTACCAACCTGCTCAACAAGGTTCCCACCATCAATGCCACAGCCCCCTCCACATTCAATATCAACGCAGAGTTCGCTCAGTTGATACCGCATACGGCCAAGTCAGGAAGTAACCGTGGTTCTTCATTTATCGATGACTTCGAAGCAACTCAGACCGGTATCGACTTGAGATCTCCATATTCTTGGTTTCTGGCATCCACTCCATACGAAAACGGACCTGATGCATTGTTCCCTGAGGCTGCTCTTTCCAACAATGTGGATTATGGTAAAAACCGAGCGCTCATGGCTTGGTATTACATAGACCGCTCCTGGACTCAACGAAACTCAAATTCGCTGCCCGGATACCTGAAAAACGACCCTCACCAGATGTCATCACCCTATATTCGCGAGGTTTATGTCAATGAGTTGTTCCCATATCGAGATTTGGCCTATGGTGAGGCAAACTGGATTCAGACACTCAATGTCTCATTCTATCCGCGTGAGCGAGGCCCATATAATCTCGATGCCGAAAATATAGACTCCGAGGGCAACTTGCTTAATCCTGAGCGCCGTTGGGGTGGAATGATGCGTAAGATGGATAATACCAACTTCGATGCATCTAATGTAGAATATCTGCAATTCTGGTTGCTCGACCCATTTCTTGACCCTGACAACAATAATCGTGAGGGTGGTGATCTTTATTTCAATTTCGGTGAGGTAAGTGAAGATATCCTTAAAGACGGAATGAAGAGTTATGAGAATGGTATGCCTGTCGATGGTAATTATGAGTTTATGAGAAGCACGAACTGGGGTCGCGTGTCCTCGCAAAATTCTCTGACTTATGCCTTCGATAATGCTTCACGTCTGCTTCAGGACGTAGGTCTCGACGGTCTCCCTAATGATGATGAATATAGCTTCAGTTCATATCAGGAATATCTTGACCGACTGCGCATGAAGTTGCCTGCTTCTACAATTGAAAAGATGCAGGAGGATCCATTTTCGCCCATGAATGACCCTGCCGGTGACAACTATCATTTCTACAGGTCAAATTATTATGACCGGATTAAGGCCGGTATTCTGGAAAGATATAAGCGATATAATGGGGTAGAGGGTAACTCGCTTTCTCCCGATGAATCGCCCAATCCGCAGTATCAGTCAGCGCGTGCTGTGCCTGATGTGGAGGATATCAATCAGGATAACACGCTCAATGAATATGAGCGCTATTTCCAGTATAAAGTTTCACTGCGTCCGGAGGATCTTGTGGTCGGTACAAACTATATTACCGACAAACAGGTTTCTGAAGTAAATACACCCGAGGGTATGCAGACTGTGACATGGTATCTTTTCAAAGTGCCTCTGTCTACCCCCGACAAGGTTGTGGGCGGCATCAATGACTTCTCTACCGTGAGATTCGCCCGAATGTTCATGACCGGATTTAAGGAAACTACCCACCTGAGATTCGCAACTCTTGAACTTGTGCGCGGTGAATGGCGCGATTATCAGTTCAATCTGAATTCACGCAATGATTCTCCCGCTGAGGGTGAACTCGACATGAGTGTGGTAAATATCGAGGAGAATTCAGGTCGCGAACCGGTAAACTATGTGCTTCCCCCTGGTGTGAACCGCGACCAGGATCCGGGCTCTGCTCAGGCTACCCAGCTCAACGAACAATCACTCGAACTGACTCTGCGCGGTCTTCAACCCGGAGATGCGAGGGGTATTTATAAGAATACTCAGCTCGACTTGCGCCAATATAAGAGACTCCAGATGTGGAACCATGCCGAGGCTCTGATTGATAATTCAACTGATCTTAAAAATGGTGACCTCGCACTTTTCATTCGTCTTGGCTCCGATGTGAAAAATAACTACTATGAGTATGAAATTCCTTTGCAGCTCACTCCTCCGGGACGCTACAATAATTTCAATTCTCAAGATAGAGCCAAGGTATGGCCTTCCGCCAACAGGCTCGATGTGCCCTTGTCACTGCTGACCGATGTAAAAACAGAACGTAACCGCGCAAGAAATAATCACACCGAGGGTGTAGGTTACACAAAACTCTATACTGTAATTGACCCCGAAAATAATCGCAATACCGCAAGTGTGCTCGGTAATCCATCGCTGTCAGATGTCAGAGTGATGCTTATCGGTGTGCGCAATAGATCCAATTCTGTAAAAGATGGGTGTATATGGGTCAATGAACTTAAGGTCACAGACTTCAACAATGATGGAGGCTGGGCTCTTAATGCCAACACATCACTGTCGCTGTCGGATGTGGCTATGGTGAACTTCAGCTATCATCGTGAAACCGACGGTTTCGGCGGAATTGACCAGCCGTTGAATTCCCGTCGTCTTGATACCTACGATCAGTATAATCTGGTAGTTCAGGGCGATGTGGGCAAAATTATCCCAGAGAAGGCAAAATTGTCGGCTCCCGTATATTATGCCCGTTCGCAGGAAACTACAACTCCTAAATATAATACGCTTGACCAGGATATCCTGATTAAAGATGCGCTTTCCGACGTAAAGACCAAAGCAGAAAAAGCTTCTATAAAAGCTTACGCAATACACAAGAA
>CAMWLY010000040.1 GCA_947175145.1 uncultured Muribaculaceae bacterium
TGCACCGGTGGCGATCCCGAAGGCAGTGTTTACAAGTGCCTCAGAGATACCGGTTGAAAGTTCAGTTGAGTCAGGTGAACCTGAAGTTGCAAGAGCCTGGAATGATTTGATCATACCCATCACAGTTCCGAGAAGACCAACCAGTGTACCGAGAGTGGTGAGGGTTGCCACGATGGGAAGGTTCTGTGAAAGACCGGGCATCTCAAGTGCTGTAGCCTCTTCAACTGAGTTGCGGAGTGTAGTCAGCTTCTGCTCTTTTGAAAGAGTTTCATTCTGATCCATCTCTTTATATTTCACGAGAGTGCTGTAAACTACTGCTGCAACAGAACCTTTCTGCTGTTTGCAACGCTGCATGGCTGCGTCGATGTTGTTGGCAGCGAGGTCAGCTTTGATGTCAGATACAAACTTGGTGGTGTTGCCTTTACCGGTAGCTGAGCTAAGAGCAATCCAGCGTTCGATTGAAAGCACGATAACTGTGAGCAGAAGTGTCATCAGGATAGGCACGATGAACCCGCCTTTGTAAACTGTGCCGGCGAGGTTCAGGGGGTGTCCCTCTGTTGTGCCACCTTCGAAGTTGCCACTGTAGCCCATACCGAAGAGGAAGATGCAGATTGCAGCTGCGCAGCAGCAGAGAATCACGATAAACGCGTTCTTAATGCCACGAATCTGGCTGATTTTCTCCTCTTTCTTGATCTTGGCCGCAGCGGCCGCAGGCTTAGGTGCCATGGGTTTCTGAGATTCCATAATCTTTCTGAAATTTGTTGTTGGTTTGTATTTTGGTTATTAGTTTTTGGGTTCTATCGTTAATGACGCCGGATTCGCCATCTTTATATACAGAAGATTGTGTTTACAATTGCATACATCAAGGTCCGATTGAGTGAATCTTTTTAATGCACTTGATCTATCACTCCTGCGCTTAGTATATGCAAAATTAGTATATCTTTTTAAAAAGTCAATAGGGCGTTTTAAAAAATTAAGTACCACTTTTTCAATTTTACTTTTGTTGGCTAAATTACTCTCTAAAAATATGTTTTATAACATAATTTTGGCCATAATTCCGGAAATTAAGAGCCTCGGATAATATAACCCGAGGCTCTTGATATTAAGAGTGAATATTCTCTTTACTCACTTACGGCTGCTACACCGGGGAGTGTTTTACCCTCGATAGCTTCGAGCAGGGCACCGCCGCCGGTCGATACATAACTTACGCTGTCAGCCATGCCGAATTTGTTGACGCAGGCTACTGAGTCACCACCGCCCACAAGCGAGAATGCACCATTCTTGGTTGCTTCCACGATAGCTTCCGCTATGGCTTTGGAACCCTTGGCGAAGTTGTCGAATTCAAATACACCGGCAGGGCCGTTCCACAAGATGGTCTTGGCGGGAAGAATTGCATTGCGGAATGCTATTACCGAGTCAGGACCTGCGTCCATGCCTTCCCAGCCATCGGGAATTTCCATAACGCTGCATACCATCTGGTCAGCATCGTTCTTGAAGTCGTTGCCGGCTACACAGTCTGTGCCGAGTACCAGATTTACACCCTTCTGCTTAGCCAGCTCTATGATGTGAAGTGCGAGATCAAGCTTGTCGTTCTCCACGATTGAGTTGCCGATCTTGCCGCCTTTAGCCTTGGCAAAAGTAAATGTCATGCCACCGCAAAGTATCAGATTGTCAACCTTATCCATAAGGTTTTCTATGATACCGATTTTGGTAGATACTTTTGATCCACCCATGATTGCGGTAAACGGACGGTTGATATCCTTGAGGATATTGTCGACTGCCTTGACTTCTTTTTCCATAAGCATGCCGAGCATCTTGTCTTCCTTGTCGAAGTAGTCAGCGATTACAGCTGTCGAGGCGTGACGACGGTGAGCTGTGCCGAATGCATCGTTTACATAAACGTCGGCGTAGCTTGCGAGAGTTTTGGCAAATTCTTTCTGGCTCTCTTTCATAGCCTTTTTTGCATCATCGTATGCGGGATCGTTTTTGTCGATGCCTACAGGCTTACCCTCTTCTTCAGGATAGAAGCGGAGATTTTCAAGCAGGAGAACCTCACCGGGCTTGAGCTCGTCGGCGGCTTCTTTTGCTTTGGCACAGTCTGGAGCGAATTTTACTTCAGTGCCAAGGGCTTTTGCCACTGCATCGCGAATCTGGAGAAGGCTCAGCTTCTCATTGACCTTGCCTTTGGGTTTTCCCATGTGTGACATGAGAATCAGGCTGCCGCCATCAGCCAATATTTTTTTGAGAGTGGGAAGTGCACCGCGGATACGGGTATCATCTGTGATGTTACCATTTTCATCCAAAGGCACATTGAAATCTACGCGAACTATCGCTTTCTTACCATTGAAATTGTAATTTTCAATCTTTGCCATAGCTTTGAGTCTATATTAATTTAGGTTATATTTATATTACACACGATATGTTTTGCCGATGATTCCATTCCTAATCATCTTGCAATATCACTCTTTAAAACTTGCAATCACAAAATTAAGAAAAAATCATCAGGTATCAGGTCTTGATAGATGCTTTTCTCATCTTTTTACATTAATTTTGTTTGAAAATGCTCTGCAATTTATAGTTGTAACATTTTTATAAGCTCTTTCTATCATATATATTCCGATATTTTGAAAAAAATAACACTTGATGTGCAGCCCGGCACATCTGCTAAGGATTCATTCGCAGCATTATGTTTCGATTTCACAGGAGATACTCCGGTTGAAATTTCCGCCATCAAAAGTGGCGGTGGAGACCGTCGTTATTTCAGATTGAAATTGCGTGATGACTCCACAATGGTTGGTGCTGTATGTTCGGACATGGTTGAGTCCGAAGCATTTGTAAATTTAACAGAGATATTCCTCCGTCATGAAGTTTCAGTACCGGAGATTTATTGTGTCTCGGAAGATTACCGGTATTACCTTATGCAGGATTTGGGTAGCTTTTCACTTTTTGACAGCATTAACTCTATTGATATTGAATCTTTGGTAAAGCTTACTCTGAAGAAACTTGTGGCTATGCAGCTTGTCACCACAACCGCGTGGGAAAAAGCTGTGATGGCGAAGGCTTTTTCCGGCAGACAAGTTATGTGGGACCTGAATTATTTCAAATATGAGTTTGCGAAACCTGCCGGAGCTCTGTTTGATGAAGAAAAGCTTGAAGATGACTTTGAAGAGTTAGTTCGCGCCCTTACGAATACTCCGGATTGTCTATGGGGGTTTATGATGCGCGATTGTCAGAGCAGGAATGTTATGTTGACCCCGGCTCCGGTGTTTATAGATTATCAGGCCGGCAGGTATGGTCCCGGGATTTATGATGCGGTTTCATTGTTATGGCAGGCAAAGGCCGGATTTTCACCTGAGTTCCGCAATAAAATGATGACCTATTATGCTGATGAATTTCAAAACAGATACGATTCAACTACTTCAGAGGCCAAACATGCGATTCTGACATTGACATCGCTTTTTGCACTTTTCAGAACCCTGCAAGTCTTGGGGGCATACGGATTTAGAGGACTCGTAGAGAAGAAAGCCCATTTTATAGAGAGTATTCCTAATGCTCTTCAGAATCTTTCCAAACTTATCTCAGAGGGAACACTTGCCGATTATCCGGAGTTGGAGAAACTTTGTAACCAACTTTGTTCCGATTCGCGATTTCAGAAGACCGAAAGTGATGGGAAACTGCACATAAAAGTTTTCAGTTTTTCGTATAAGAAGGGTTATCCTGAGGATTTAACCGGCAATGGCGGCGGATTTATGTTTGATTGCAGAGGGTTGCATAATCCGGGAAGATATGAACAGTATAAGTCTCTGACCGGAAGAGATAAACCGGTTATCGATTTTCTAAGGGAATCAAGTACTGCAGATTCATTCGCTGCCGGCGCAGCGGACTTGGTCAGCGAGACGGTGGAGTGCTATTTAAAGCGTGGATTTGATTCGCTGCAAATTGGTTTCGGTTGCACAGGTGGTCGGCATCGTTCCGTATATTGTGCAGAATTTGCAGCTCATGAGCTGAAGCGCAGATATCCTGATGCAGTTGTCTACCTAATACATAGAGAACAAGATATTTCTGAGGAAATCAAATAATGAAAGCATTTGTTTTAGCTGCAGGATTGGGCACAAGGCTTCGACCCTGGACACTACATCACCCTAAAGCGCTCGTGCCGGTAGCCGGTGTCCCTATGCTTGAGAGGGTTATCGGCAGGTTGCGCAGTGAAGGCTTCGATGATATATGTGTGAATGTGCACCATTTCTCCGAACAAATCGTTCAATATCTGACGGCTCATGATTTAGGTGTCGCGATTTCCATAAGTGAAGAGTCAGATAAACTCCTTGATACCGGTGGCGGTTTGGCTGCGATTGCGGAATGGGCAGATAATCAACCGGTATTGGTGCACAATGTCGATATACTGAGTGATGCACCCCTTGGTGATATAATGCGTTCTCACGTGGATTCCATGCGCGATGTCACACTTGTTACGGATAATCGGGAGAGCAGCCGTCATCTCATATTCAGACCGAATGGTGCGCTTGCAGGGTGGCACAACGTGAAATCCGGTGAATACCGGCCCTCCGGATTTGTTCCATCGGTTGATGATATAGAGGAGGCTTTCAGTGGTATATATGTGATTGGTCCCCGGGGCTTCGAATCATTAAGAGAATATCGGAGAGTGACAGGCCGGGATGCCTTCCCGGTCATGGATTGGTTATTATCACTTCCCGAGGGGCTTAACATCCGGAGTCAGCATTACGACAGACTTAAATTAATAGATATCGGTAAACCTGACACCCTGCTCAAGGCTGAGGAGGAATTTAGCCGATAATGAGAATAAAAAGAATTGCGGTCCACATTAAATTGCGGACCGCTTGTTGTATTACCGTTTTATTAATTGTTGACTATCTCATGATATGCGCAGAGTGCTTGGGGTGGGTATTGTATTGAAATATGCAACCCAAAATCAAGAACAATACGGCTGCAGCGCCGAGTATCCAGGTAATTGTAATACCGGTGGTAAAGCAAGAAGCAATCAGAAGCCCGGCACCAATTATATAACTTATCAAACAAAATGTTTTCATAGTAATTAATGTTACGCAGGGGTCAAAAGTGGCCCGGATTAATAAATGTGTTATCGGAATAAAAGCAATGATGCTTCCATTCTTACTTTTATAACATACGGGTGTGCAATTAGGTTGCACCCAAAATGTTAAAAATGAAATTTATTATCTGTAGCGGAACGGGTTCTTATCTACAATTCTGATGCTTTCAGTTTTTCCGTATTTTCGGCTACTGCAAGTCTGTCGAGGCACTCCTGAATGTCACCATTCATAAAAGCTGCAAGATTATAGACCGTATAATTTATGCGATGGTCTGTGATGCGACCCTGAGGGAAGTTATAGGTTCGGATTTTAGCCGATCTGTCACCGGTGCTTACCATAGTGCGTCGTTTTGACGCTATGTCGTCAAGGTACTTCCGGTGTTCGCGGTCATATATAAAGGTGCGGAGACGAGATAAAGCTCTTTCCTTATTTTTAGGCTGATCTCTGGTTTCAGTACATTCAATCAGAATTTCCTCGGTTTGTCCGGTTTCAGGATTTTTCCAGTTATAGCGAAGCCTGACTCCGGATTCCACCTTGTTTACATTCTGACCGCCGGCTCCTCCGGAGCGGAAAGTATCCCATTTGATTTCACCTTCATGAATTTCCACATCAAATTCCTGAGCCTCCGGGAGTACAGCCACAGTGGCAGCAGATGTGTGCACACGCCCCTGAGTTTCGGTGGCCGGAACTCTCTGCACCCGATGCACACCACTTTCATATTTTAAAGAGCCATAAACCCCGGAGCCGGTTACAGAGCAGATTATCTCCTTAAATCCTCCTGATGCACCTTCGGAGACAGAAGATATAGCAAGTTGCCAACCTCGCGATTCTGCATATTTCTGGTACATTCTGAATAAGTCGCCTGCGAATAGGGCAGCTTCGTCACCACCGGTTCCTCCGCGGATTTCCAGAATAGCGTTTTTAGAATCGTCAGGGTCTTCCGGAATCAGAAGAAGTATAATTTTTTCTTCGAGTTGGGGAATCTCCTCCTGGCATAACTCTATCTGTTCGCGTGCCATTGCCCGTAATTCCTCATCTGTTTCAGAGGCAAGAAGAGTCTTAGACTCCTCGAGGTCTCTCAGAGCTTGCGAATATTGCTTGCCGGCGGCCAAAATTGCGCCGAGATCGTGATATTCCTTAGTCAGGCGCACATATCGCTGTTGGTCAGCTATTACTGCGGGGTCTGTGATAAGTGTGGATACTTCCTCAAAACGGGCATCCAGCCCATCGAGACGGCTTAACAGCATATTGTCTGCCATGGTTATAGCTTAGTTTGGAGATAGTCTATAGTAAATTACATCACAAAATTAAGAAATAAAAGTGAAAAACTTTGGCTACTTGGAAAATTAGCATTAACTTTGCGGCCGGAAACTTTTGGGATAACTATATCCTCTAAGATTTCCAAATTAATTTTAACCAATCAATAAAACCGGCAAGTTTATGGCAACCAAAATTAGATTACAGCGTCATGGCCGCAAGCGTTACGCTTTTTATCCTATTGTAGTCGCCGATAGCAGGGCACCACGTGATGGTAGATTTATTGAGAGGATAGGTTCATATAATCCGAACACTAATCCTGCTACAATAAGTTTAGACTTCGACCGTGCTTTGTATTGGGTGGAGACAGGTGCAATTCCTACTGACACAGTTCGCTCAATTCTTTCTAAGGAAGGTGTGATGCTCATGAAGCATCTTCGCGGTGGTGTGAAGAAAGGCGCTTTCACAGCTGAAGAGGCAGATCGTCGCTTCAATGCTTGGAAGGCTGAGCACAACAAGGCTGTTGACGCAGTTAAGGCTAAAGATGCTGCTAAGGCAGCCGAAGAGGCTAAGGCTCGTTTCGAGGCTGAAGCTGAAAAGAATCGCCTCAAAGGTGAGTCTGTAGCTAAAAAGAAAGCTGAAAAGCTCGCTGCCGAAGAGGCTGCAGCTAAGGCAGCTCTCGAAGCTGAAACAGCTGAAGCAGCAGCTGAACCTGCTGCAGAGTAATCTGAATCTACAAGGTTTAAACAAAAATCCGCTTCAGTTTTCCGAAGCGGATTTTTTTGCATCATACATTAAATCAGACTGACAAGCAGATAGAGGAAATGTGCGGCAATTGCAGCACAAAAGCCTCCTACGGTGTGAGCAATAATGGCTTTTGATGTGAGTGTGCGGTAGCCCAAAGAATCGAGCATTGCAGTGTGAGTACTCAGAAATCCGCTCCAGCACATGCCGATTGCAGTGCAGACTGCGATGCCATTGCCATCCATCCAACCTTCCGCCAGAAATCCCGGCACAAGACTTAGCGCAGCCCCGACCGCTCCCAGTGAGGTAATCGGAAATGCCACCATGTGCGGATCATGAAAACCAAACAGTATCTCAAACAGGAAGTTAATTTTTCCTGCAAGCCAGGGAAGCACCCCAACCCCCTCGTATGCTCCACCGGTATATTCCCCTGAGGCCGGAGCTCCGAATGTCAGAAGCATAACCATGGTGGATATTATGAGAACTCCCGGGATTATGGCCAGACCTACTTCTACACCGGATTTCCCTCCATCGAGTAGAGAATTGAGTATTCGGATAAAGAGCGATTGTTTATTATCTCTCTCTACCTCTTTGATCTCCTCGTATTCATGCTGCACAGCTTCCTGAATTTCATATTCAGGATATGATTTTATCACAAATTTCTGCATCATGCGGGTTGATATTATGCACCCGATGCATGCCCCTACTAAACCTACAATCGGTTCCCACATATATCCTTGACCTATCATAAACATGATTACAAGCAGGCCCATGCCGAAAGCGGTTCCGAAGTTGGTTAATGATATAAGCTGATATTTTTTGAAATAGACCGCAAATTGCTTGTCATTAGCCAGGGATATAACAGCAGGATTATCACTGAGAAAGGTCATGACTGCGCCCAGAGACGCTACACCGGGGAGATTAAACAGAGGCTTCATGAGCGGTCTGAGGATTGTCTCAAGAAGTTTCACCACGCCAAACTCCATGAACAGTCGCCCGATTGCTCCGGTAAGCACACATACAGCCATGAGGTAAAACACTGTGTTCAGAAGTAAATCGTGAGCGGTAGCCATCATAGACTTAATCATGTTTGACACACCCATGTTGGCACCAAGATACCAGAAGAATCCCAATACTACAATCAGGCAAATTACTCCTTGCGTTTTAGCGCCTAAACGACGATATGCTTTGGAATTGACTTTCCCGGCTGTTGAGTTGTTATGTGTATTCATGGTTATTTTGCATGTTTTTTATGAATCAGATAGTCCATGTGCCAGGTGATACCGACCGAAGCGAAAAGAGTATGGTCTTGCCATAAATCAGAAGAATTGGCATTTCGACCCCAAGAGTACCAGCAGCCTGCATGAATCCGGAGGTTGTGCGCTCCCTTACGTAGGGGATAGTATTCCACATCAGCACCGATCATATTAATTTCGGTCCCATCAGTCACCAGTAAATCAGCATCCGTATTTGACTTGTTGACATCGTAAGTATATTTTGCTTGCACGGTAAAACGATTGTTGATTTTCCAGCCTATTTCAGTCATCACTGAGCAGTCGGCAGCAAAGAAGCGCTGATGGCGTGCGGCTCTGTTCATAAAATCAACTTCCGCATATAAATTCCCTAACTCGAATCTGTTGCCGAGTGCAAGATATGATATATACCTGCCGCGGGAATATTCCATGAGATTCGCGGACCATATCGGCTTAAAACAACCATGTTTACCAGTCCACATTATATTATATGAATATAGATTGCGATTCAGGCTTGTAAAGAATGGACTTTGACAAACCTGCATTGACAAGCTGTCTCCTGAGTTGAAACTATATGAGACCATTCCACCTAACTGATAGCAATTGATATTGTTCCAGAAAACAGAAGCGGCAAATATATTGGCAGGATTGCGGTCATATTCCCACCCTCCGATATTTACAGTGCTTTTGCCGGCTTGAAAATTCCACCCGTGGGTAGCGAAGTTCAGATATACCCAATCGGTGGCATCCCAGAAGGATGCATCTTTTTTGACCGCATTCAGTCTTTCACGAATAGAATAGGTGAGACAATCGAATATTTTTCCATCAAGACGCAAAAAGAAAAACTTAGCATTGAATCCGGTATTTGAATTGTCGGTATCTGAATTGACTCGGTCGAGCTGCCAATCGATTCTTACATCAGATGATATTGACAATAAGGTTGTTGAATCGGGAGAAGATGGAGATTCTGCAAGTGCACATGCACATGCAGTTGCCACACAAAATGAGGTTATCAGTTTTCTCATGGCAAGTGCTGAATAAAAAATTTCGTTTCTGATTTAAGGTCACACAAAATTATAAAAAAATATTCAGCACAAAATCTGTTATATAGCACGTAATAAATAATGAAGAAGAGGCTGTATCCTAATTGATACAACCTCTTCAGTGGTAGCGGGACCGAGAATTGAACTCGGGACCTCCGGGTTATGAATCCGACGCTCTAACCGACTGAGCTATCCCGCCATTTCCCTTTTGCGAGTGCAAAGGTAGATATAATTTTTTAAACAGGCAAATTTTCATGGAAAAATTGATTAAATTTGTGTTTGAAATGAAACGGATTCTTGCTGCATCATACGCTTTGAATGTCTCTGATCGGGGGTTAAACCGAAAATCCCTGATTAGGGAACTGCAGAATATATCGCTGATTAGCTCGATAGTCCTCATATTTTTGCTCTGTTCTTGCTCCACGGGTATCGAATCTACAAAGGCTATAAAGCTCTCGAGAAATGATGCGCGGGCGGCTGCACCGACCCCGGAAAAATTGCTCACGGATAGTCTCGTGGCTGAACCTTTAGGGTGCTGGTTCCCGGGTAGAGAGTTCATGGTCACCGATAGTAAGGTGATGCTTCTTTTCGACGGAAAGTCTATAGCGGACACAGTAGCTCTTAGCGAAAAGAAATTGCAGTATGCGGGTGCAGATGAAATTGTAGATGCCGGAGGAAACCGGCGGGGAAGAATATCCTTCAAGGTTGCCGGAATCCGTGATTCCCAAATTTTCAATTATATTCTGCGCAAACCGCTCGATGAGGCTAAAACAAATCTTACAGGTCTCGATTTGCCGATGCTCATAGATATGCAAGTAGTGGAATCGGCCCGCAAGCTGCTTACGGGTAGAACTTTCTGGACTCGTTCGGGTCTTTGGTATGACAAGCATGGTGTCAATAATCAGGGCTTGAGGTTTGTGCAGGTGCAGGTAGTAAATGTGTTGCCCGGTAATACCAACTTCCCGCTATTCATAGAGTTCAGAACCACCGAGGGTGAATCCGCATATTATTATATGAATATAAATGCTCCTGCGGGGTCGGGAGCCGAAAGCCGTACACTCCCTGAACTTTTCTCTCTGAATGATCCGAGAAAATCACATAAAAATATATCAGATGAAAACTGGGCGCTGATTCAGCGGAACCGTATAGCCATAGGCATGACTAAAGAGGAGTGCAGACTGGCTCTGGGGAATCCTTCTGATGTGGCGTCGGGTCATAACTGGAGCAATACTATTGACTTCTGGGGATACCCCGATGGCAAATTCCTTAGATTTGAAGACGGGTTGCTTATAGAGTATCGTTAGGCCATACACAATGTTAGTTATGATACAGGAAAATGTAGATATTACACACCTTACCACTTTCGGAATACCTGTCAAGGCTCGATATTATGCTGAATTTTCATCAGAAAATGAATTGCTGAAAATTTCACGCGATCCGGTATTTCTTGAAAATGAAGTTCTTTGTATCGGTGGAGGAAGTAATCTTCTCTTTGTGGGAAACTATGATGGTCTTGTGATTCGTCCGCGCATAGACTCGCTGGTCAGATATAATAAAGATGATAATCATGTATTTGCCATAGCCGGAGCCGGGGTCAGATGGGTTGACTTTGTGGAATGGTGCATTTCCGAGAATCTGTCAGGTGTAGAGAATCTGGCCGGAATTCCGGGTGATGTGGGAGCGGCTCCTGTGCAGAATGTCGGCGCGTATGGGGTTGAAGCAAGAGATATAATCCATGCCGTCGAGTGTTTTGATCTGACTACACGGCAGGTGCGTCGTTTCACCAATGAGGAGTGCCGGTTTGGTTATCGCGACAGTTTCTTTAAACATGAAGGTAAGGGGAGATTCGTGGTGCTCCGGGTTAGTTTCAGACTGACACCTTCGACCGAGGCTCATAATCTTGAGTATGGTCCACTGCGTGACTTGGCATCACGATTAGGTCACACTCCGACTATTCGCGAGGTCGCCGATGAAATTATAGCTATTCGTAATGCCAAACTGCCTGATCCGGCTATTACCGGTTCAGCAGGAAGTTTCTTTAAGAATCCGGTGGTGCGTAATGGGTTTTTACCCGAAATTGCTCACTTAACGGGTCATACTCTGTCGGGATATCCGGCAGATGATACGCATACAAAAATTTCTGCTGCATGGTTGATTGATCACGCAGGAATGAAGGGGGTTCGAGTAGGCGGAGCATACGTTTATGAGAATCAACCGCTGGTGATTGCTAATGATGGTCATGCTACCGGTCAAGATGTAGTGGCACTTGCCGATAAAATCAGACGAGCCGTGCAACGCGAATTTCTTATAGATTTGCGTCCCGAAGTCAATTACATCGATACTGCTATCCATGTGAGAATCCTCGGCTCGGGCACATCAAAAGGTGTTCCTGAGATAGGTTGCGGGTGTGAGGTATGTGAATCAGCCGATCTGCATGATAAGCGGCTGCGCACATCTTGCCTGATTAATACCATGGGTATGAACATTCTTATCGATCCGGGACCGGATTTCCGTCAGCAAGCGCTTGCCGCCGGATTGTCTCACCTCGATGCGGTGTTGATAACCCATTCTCATTATGACCATGTGGGAGGACTCGATGATTTGAGACCGTTCTGCATGCGCGGTTATCTGCCGGTATATGCATCAGCAAGCGTGGCAGCCGAATTGCGACGCCATTATGATTATTGCTTCGCAGAACATAAATATCCCGGTGTGCCGGTATTTGACCTAAAAGAAATCGGAAATAATCCATTTTCAATCAATGGATTAAAAATAGTTCCAATTGAAGTGCTACACGGCAAGAAGCCAATCAACGGTTTCAGAATCGGAAAATTCGCCTACATCACCGATGCCAAGGTAGTAGAGCCCCAGGAGATAGAGAAGCTCAAAGGAGTGGATACTTTAGTGGTTAATGCACTTCGGGCTCGCGATCATTTTGCGCACTTCACGATTGATGAGGCACTTCATTTTGCATCAGAGGTTAAGGCACGACAAACTTATTTCACTCACATGACCCATGAGGTTGGCAAGCATGATCTCTTTGCTGCATCGCTACCGGCAGGGGTAGCTCCTGCTTATGATTCATTGGAATTTACAGTCTGTTAGTAATAACGGACTGTAACATAGTTACGAAAATAGAAAAAAGGAGCTGAATTTCAGCTCCTTTTTTGTAGTCGATCCGGGACTCGAACCCGAGTCTCCACCGTGAGAGGGTGGCGTGCTAACCGCTACACTAATCGACCGGTTTTCTTTTGCTTGAGGTTTTACCCTCAATTGCAATGCAAAATTAGTGCTTTTTTTTGAAACAACAAATTTTTTACTCAAAAAAAATTCTGTGATTGAAAATTTAAGGAAATTAAGTTAATTTTGAATTAGAAAGGGCTTCACAATATGTGTCACTGCACATTCTAAAAATTGATTTGCGATGTCTGAATATACTCAAAATTCTATGGGGCTGCATGGTGATTTAAGCTTTTATGAAAAGCTTATGTCATTACCTCTTTTTCATGGTGTGACTTCTGATGCAATCACGGATTTTGCCGAGCATACAGCGCTTGAATTCCGCAAATATTCAAAAGGTGATATAATTGTAAGAAGCGGAGAGGTTTGCCGTGAAGTTATATGTTTGATTTCAGGGAGTATAACCACAAGGCGAATCCTCCATACTCTCGATTTGGCTATTCATGAATTCATCGATGCCGGTCACATAATTTCGGCCGACCGACTACATGGTCGCAATCCGGTGTATCAATATGATGTTATTGCCAATTCTGATGTAGGCATCATGATTTTTTCAAAGCGAGAATTAATGAGATTGCTCCAGTCTAATGATATAGCTCTGATGAATTGGCTAAATATGATAAGTGCCTCTGCTCATAGAAGCAGTGCTGCACTTGCAGGCGCTAAATATAATTCGTGTTCCGAATTGTTATGGAGTTTGCTTGAAGGTTTTACTGAGCCTGCTGCCAAGACTATTGAGATACAATTGAATCAAATGGAGGATTCTCCTAAGCTTGGTCCTGACGATATTGAATTTTTGAAGCCGTTGGTCAAGTCAGGAATGGTGAAAATTGAAAATAATAAAACCATTAGAATCTATGACAGAGCTCTGGGTCTAAAATTATTGGCGAATTCTTAAAATCTTTTTTAATTTTGCAAAGCCCCTTTAGTGGTTTGCTAAAGTGGAGATGAATCGAACTAACTATCATTATGAAATCTAATACAATTCTTAAAGTGCGTCTATCGGCGCTGAATTTTATAGAGTTTGCCGTTTGGGGTGCATATCTGACCTCATTAGGTAATTTTTTGAGCGGTAATGGTCTCGGAGAGCAGATCGGCTGGTTTTATGCCATGCAAGGTATTGTTTCCTTAATTATGCCTTCGCTCATTGGAATAATAGCAGACCGTTGGGTGCCGGCTCAGCGCATGTTGTCGCTCTGTCACTTGGTTGCAGGTATATTCATGGGGTTGGCGGGAGTTTATTGTCTTACCGCCTCGTCATTGGAATTTGTCCCGCTTTTCACTCTATATTCCATTTCGGTCGCTTTCTTCATGCCAACTATCGGTCTTAATAATTCGGTAGCCTTCAATGCCCTTTGCAAGGTCGGTATGGATACTGTCAAAGATTTCCCGTCAATAAGAATTTTCGGAACAATAGGTTTTATTTGTGCTATGCTGTTTGTGAACTTTGTTGGCCCTGAAGATGCGAAGTTCCAGACTTCATTCATGCAGCTGTTTGTTTCAGCGGCCTTAAGTTTGATAATGGTGTTTTACGCATTGACCATGCCCAAGTGTGATACCAACAAAGCTGTCGATGGTAATTGGGTTGACAAACTGGGATTGCGCGCTTTCACTCTGTTTAAGCAACCTCGCATGGCAATATTCTTCATATTCAGCATGTTGCTTGGTGTTGCTCTCCAGATTACCAATGGCTATGCCAACCCATATATCACCTCATTCGCAAGTATACCTGAATATGCTGATGCTTGGGCTGCGCAAAATGCCAATGCTCTGATTTCACTATCTCAGTTGAGTGAAACGCTCTGCATACTCTTGATTCCATTCTGTCTGAAGCGTTTCGGAATCAAGGGGGTTATGCTGATGTCGATGATGGGTTGGGTATTGAGGTTCGGTTTCTTCGGCATAGGTGACCCTGCCGGAGGTTTATGGCTCTTTATCCTTTCATGCATCGTTTACGGTATCGCATTTGACTTTTTTAATGTGTCAGGCGGTTTATATGTGGATCAGGAGACTAAGCCGGAAATCAGGAGCTCGGCTCAAGGATTGTTTATGATTATGACAAATGGCCTTGGTGCGACTATAGGAACACTTGGAGCCATGGTAATTCTTAATAAGAATGTTTACAGCCGGCCGGTTGATCTTCAGCTTGAGGGTTGGCGCACATCCTGGTTGATATTCGCTGCTTATGCACTTGTGGTGTTTGTGCTCTTCGCCATATTCTTCAAGGATAAGCAGAAAAATAAAATCAGTCCGATTAAGCTTATCGGCGATGAGAGCATTGATGGCGGAGGCATGGTGAATACAAATCATGCTCCTGAAGGGGAATGCAAGAGATGAAAGATTTAAGTCTCTATTTAGTGGTATGATACGCTTCTATGCTCCGGATATAGAGTCTGACCCGGTATTACCTGAGGCGGAGTCAGCTCATTGCGTAAGAGTGCTCCGCATGAGAGAAGGGGATACCCTTGAAATAGTAGATGGTAAGGGTGGCTTATATTCATGTGTTCTTAAAAGTGCAAGACCTAAGGCCGCAGAGGTTGAGATTACCAGCAAATCTACACTCGACAGACATTGGAAACCTGAGATTATAATAGCAGTGGCACCTACGAAGAATACGGATCGTATGGAGTGGCTTGCGGAGAAGGCTACGGAAATAGGTGTCGACAAACTTGTGTTTCTGAATTGTGAGCGGAGTGTTCGCAAAACAACCAAGCCTGACAGGATCGAGAAAATTCTTGTATCTGCTATGAAGCAGAGTCTCAAGGCTCTAAAGCCGGAACTCGAAGTTGATGTGCCGATACTTGAATTTATTGATGACTGCAGTAAGCTCGATGCCATCAAGTATGTGGGATATTGTGATGCATCAGTTGAGCGACGCGATTTCTCTGCATGTTATTCAGGTCAGGAAAATGTAGTGATATTAATAGGCCCGGAGGGAGATTTCTCTCCCTCCGAGATTAAAGCTGCCATATCGGCCGGGTTTATACCGGTTACTTTTGGCGATACCCGGCTTCGCACCGAAACTGCCGCTCTATTCGCCCTATGTGCCACTCACACTCTTATTGACCGGTTTGAGTCCGGCAGGTAAACTATTTGGTGGCTGATGAATTTGCAGTTGAATTATCTGCACTCCCGGCACTTCTGTTTACAGGTTGATTTGATGCCGGGAATTGTGGGGTGATAGTAGGGTTATCAGTGTAAATGCCCTGAGGCGGAATACCCGGATGCATCGGAGTTCCTGAATTATCAAAGAATGGATATGGCATTCCGAATATATTGGCAGGAGTTTTACCGGCACAAAGGTAATCGGCAATCATAGTGTCGCGACCTGTAGCAGCTTCCGCAGTATATAAATTAAACTTATACAGCACAGCTGCGATGTGCTCGAATACTCCGGCCATAATACCCTCGTAGGGTATCCACTTTGATGTTGATGTAAAGCAATAGATTTGCAATGGAATCCCATTCGGAGTCTGTGCCAGACTTGTTACAAACAGGTCGGAAGTCTGACTGATCATCGGGTTCTGCCGCAACCATAGAGTCAGGTATGCACGGAACACACCCAGGTTCGTGGAAATAGTTCCGTCTACAAGACCCTCGGGATTATTTACATCATGTTCTGCACCGGTGGCTCTTTGTGCCCGTTTCTTTTTCACCCACTCTCCGACAAGCGGAAGACTTTCAAAAGCATCGAGCATTTCCGCAGTAGTTTCTACCACACTGTCAGCATCAATGTAATAAGCCCTCTGTATGCGTCGCGTGCCTGATTGCTGCATGTTACTGTAATTGGTGAAGCCACCGGAAATCAGTGTATATGGAGGAATTGTAGACACGGTTTTATCCCAATTGATTATTTTAACATCGGTTAGGGTGACCTGGTCTACTATACCGTTGGCACCGTTGGGAAGTGATATCCAGTCACCTACGTGCAGTGAATCATTTTGTGCCAGCTGTACTCCTGCCACAATTCCCATAATTGAATCTTTGAACACCAGCATCAGCACAGCTGCAAAGGCGCCAAGTCCGGCAAGAAGCGTACCGGGGGATTTGTCAAGAAGTATGGCAAAGATCACGATTGTCGCAATTATCCATAGGACCAGCTTGACAACCTGCACAATCCCATTAAGAGGCAATTTGCGCTTATTTTCTTTTTCATCAAACGTTTCCCATATTACATCAGACAGCGAGCATAAAGCTAACGTTGTGATTATGGTTATATAGATTGTAGTAAGCCTGGTCAGCCAAGATGCAATCGAAAGATGCATATAGAGAGTGAACTGAATAAGTATCAAAAACAGCAGTGCAGGAATTATTCGGCTCACCTTAAAGAAAAACTTCTTATCTACAAGATGAGTGTATATGTCAGACTTGGCTATCGGTTTAAGTTTATCAAGTATAAAGACAATAATCCATTTTATTAAGTATCCTATGACCATGGAAAATAGGAATACTACAGCAATATATAGCCATGTAAATAGTGTTTCGTTGCGCTCCAGACCAATTAGACTTAACAACCAATCAGAAAATTTCATCAAGGTCTGCGCAATGAAATATGTGCTTTGCTCGGTAACATTTTCATGAACAGCACCGGCATGGTGAACCGCACGATTCACATGCTCTACAGGATCTCCCTTACTTATGAAGGTCATCACATAGTTAAGTGGAATAATTGAGGATATAGTCATATATGGATAATTTATTTTAACTACTTTAACAATTTTTCTCAGATATTGGTTTGAAGTAATTACACAATAAAATGAATGGAATTACGGAATGAGTGATTAGATGCCAAATGTGGGTCATATTCGCGTATTAACATAAATTAACATGAAAATATGGAAATTTTCTGCACAGATTTTGCCGAGTGTGCATTAAGGGTTACCCTGGAATTATAAGTGAAATATTGATATAATACACAGAAT
>CAMWLY010000041.1 GCA_947175145.1 uncultured Muribaculaceae bacterium
ATATTATTCCTCTTATTCCACACCCTCATATTCAAGGGTCAGTTTATCGGCACCATCTGTATAACTAACCTTGATGGTCCCACCGATCTTACCCTCAGCTCCGAGAGCCAGCATCATTTCCGCTAATTCATCTTCCAGATATTTCTGAATCGAGCGTTTCAGGGGGCGGGCACCGAATTGTTTGTCATATCCCTTGCCGGCTATGAAATTTTTAGCTTCGGTGCTCATGTCGAGACGATAACCAAGTTTCTCCACACGCTTCAGGAAGTCGCTCAGCTCAATATCTATAATACTGAAGATCGCCTCCTTGTCAAGCTGATCAAACATTATGATATCGTCTACACGGTTCAGGAACTCAGGTGAGAACGCTCTGTTGAGAGCTTTTGAGATAACCCCCTGAGCCTGATCTTTGCTCACGGTTCCCGATGTGAAGCCTACTCCTCCACCGAAATCCTTGAGTTGACGCGAACCGACATTGCTGGTCATGATGATTATTGTGTTCTTGAAGTCGATGCGCCTGCCGAGTGAATCGGTGAGTCGACCTTCATCCATAACCTGGAGAAGAAGATTGAACACATCGGGGTGCGCTTTCTCTATTTCATCAAGCAGAACCACCGAATATGGTTTGCGGCGCACTTTCTCGGTGAGCTGACCACCCTCTTCATAGCCTACATATCCCGGAGGGGCTCCGACAAGACGCGACACTGTGAATTTCTCCATAAATTCACTCATGTCGACTCTTATAAGGGAGTCCGTAGAGTCAAACAGGTATTCGGCAAGTTTCTTGGCAAGCAGGGTTTTACCTACACCTGTCGGACCGAGAAACATAAACACGCCTATCGGTTTATCAGGATCTTTGAGACCGATGCGGTTACGCTGGATAGCTTTTACCACTTTTTTTATGGCATCATCCTGTCCGATTACACTTCCCTTGAGGCTGTCACCCATTTTGATAAGGCGGGTGCCCTCTGCCTGGGCGATACGCTGAGTCGGAACACCGGTCATCAATGCCACAACTTCTGCTACCTTATCTTCATCTACGGTCTGGCGCGTATCACTCAGAGTCTTTTCCCACTCCTTTTTGGCATCTTCAAGTTCAGTTTTAGTCTTGGCTACGGAATCGCGAAGATTTGCCGCTTTCTCATAGTCTTGAGCTTTGGCAGCCTCGAGTTTCTGCTGAGTGAGCAAATCAACCTGCTTCTCCAGTTCCTCGATTTTCTCGGGTACGACTATGTTGGTGATATGCACACGGCTACCTGCCTCATCGAGCGCATCAAGTGCCTTATCAGGGAAATTTCTATCACTGACATAGCGGTCGGTCAGAGTGACACAAGCGGTAAGTGCGTCATCGGTATACTCTACATTATGATGCTCCTCATATTTCTCCTTGACCATGCGGAGAATTTCGAGGGTTTCCTCGGGGGTGGTGGGTTCAACCATCACTTTCTGGAATCTGCGTTCCAGAGCACCATCTTTCTCAATATTCTGGCGATATTCATCGAGAGTGGTAGCACCGATGCATTGGATCTCACCTCTGGCAAGTGCCGGTTTCAGGATATTTGCGGCATCCATCGAGCCGGGAGCTCCGCCGGCACCTACTATGGTGTGAATCTCATCAATAAAGAGAATTATATCAGGATTTTTCGACAATTCATCAAGCACTGTCTTGATTCTCTCCTCAAATTGGCCGCGATATTTGGTTCCGGCCACCATACCGGTCATATCGAGACCAATCACACGCTTGTCGAATAGTATGCGCGAAACCTTGCGCTGCACTATTCTTAGCGCCAATCCTTCGACTATAGCAGACTTCCCCACACCCGGTTCTCCGATAAGCACCGGGTTATTTTTCTTGCGGCGTGACAGAATCTGAGCCAATCGCTCAATTTCCTTTTCGCGGCCGACCACAGGGTCAAGACGCCCTTCGGCGGCGGCTTTTGTCATATCATAGCCGAACTTATCAAGAGCCGGTGTGTCGCTCTTGCGCTGTTTCTCTCCACTCTTTCGGCCTGCAGGCTGTGATGGATTTTCTGACGCGGAAGGTGCATCATCGGTTTCCTCATCAGGCTCGGCACCGGCACGCGGTGGCATAGAAGCCGGACCAAATGATTGAACCGATATATCGAAATTTAAATATTCATCTTTCATGTGTTGTAATATACCTGAATCCATAGCCCGCTTGTCATGTATCAAGGATAATAAAATATGCTCGCTACCTATCTCATGAGCATTCATCTTGCGAGCCTCGACTGTAGCAAGCTGCAGATGGCGTATTCCCGCCATATTTATTTTATACTGCTCGTCAAAGAGAGTAGTGGTCTGACCGGGGTCGTGTGGTTCCGATAAGTATTCCTCAAGCTCGGATATCATCTTGTCGATGGGTATATGAAGCTGATTGAGGATTTTGAAAGCGTATCCCTCGCGCTGCCTAAGCGAACCTATCACAAAGTGCTCCGACATAATGACAGGAGAGCCGAAACGCTGCGCTTCGGCAAGTGCTATCTTAAGCATCGGCAGGAATTGCTTCGAAAAGTCATTTCTCATCTTTTCTGTTTTCTCTTATAATTCTACATGATTTATAACAAACAGCGTGCCAATTTTCTTTTCGGAATTCAAACTCATCTTTAGATTTGTTAATTCAGCCGATACACATCATGACAAGTGAATTTTTTTACCGATGAATTTCCCTCTGTGGCTAATTTTATTAATTTTGCAATAATTAACACGCCATGGTGACCCCGCGCTTTCAGGGCACCTACCTTATTTCTCTATACCTGACACCATTATGAGTCTTGGAAATACCTCCAGAGGCAAATATATAACGCTTCTTGCCAATATTGGCGCATTACTAACAGCTTCCGCATGGGGCAGCTCATTTCTCAGCACAAAGGTGCTGATGGAAACCGGCGGTTTCACACCCGTGGAAGTTTATGTTTACCGCTTTCTGCTAGCATATATGATTCTGCTCTGTTTCACTTTCAAAAATATCAGGTCAAGAAGTTGGCGAGATGAGTTGACATTCGCCCTTTGTGGCATCTGCGCAGGGTCTCTATATTTTATTACGGAAAACTATGCACTGAAGCTCACCAGTGCCGGCAATGTCTCCCTGCTTGCGGCAATCTCACCCATATTTACCACAATCCTCGTGGCGGTGATGTATAAGCAGAAAATCAAAATTGGAGTTATCACCGGTTCTATCGTGTCTTTTATCGGTGCAGGTTGCATCATATTCAGTCATGGTGAAAGCATAGAGTTCAGACCCACAGGTGATCTGCTCGCACTCTCGGCCGCCTTCTCCTGGGCTATTTATACCATGGCCATCAAAAGAATTCTCCCTCTATATAATGGCTTTTTTGTCACAAGAAAGCTTTTCTTCTATGGAGTTATCACTGCATTGCCACTGTTGATGCTCAGTGACGCCCCTTATCATCTATCTGAATTGTTTGATATTTCAAAGCCGAGTTTGATATTCAACTTCCTTTTCCTCGCTTTATTCTGCTCGCTCGGAGCCTATCTGGTGTGGAATGAAGTGATGCGTATTCTTGGTCCGGTGGTCAGCAATAACTACCTGTATCTGCAGCCCTTGGTAACCATGATAGCCGCTTACTTCCTGCTCGGGGAAGATATTGAGATACTCGGATATGTAGGTTGCGCGCTTATTATCGGCGGCTTGATTTATAGCGATAAATGCCCCGATGGTCGACTACCGATACATAAGAGCCGGTTGGACAATAATCAATAAGAATGTTTTGCGAAATATAGTAGTTAATATTCTTAACTGATTTAACTACATATTTAGTTTCATTAGGAACGAGGTTTTGCAGACAAGGTGAATTTTTGCTAAATTTGCCTTTTTCAGACATGCCTCATGAAACAATTATTTTCCATAATATCAATTATATTAATTGCAACTACCTCTGCTTCAGGTGCTGACATGCCCTCAGCGGTAATCGAAGCGATTGATATTCCGGTATATGTAAAGCCGGCAAAATTCAACTATAAGGTACTTGTCACCAATAATGGTAAGACCTCACTTCAGAGTCTTTCATTTAAAACCCGGGTAGGAGAGGTAGATTATGACCGTGCAGTTGCACTTAGTCCTTCTATCAAACAGGGAAATTCAAGTTGGGTAGAAATCAAGAATGTGCCAAATCCCGGTAATGGCGGTTTCACTCTTGATGCCTCAATTATCAAGATTAATAGTGTCTCTGTTGAGGAACCACAGTCATGTTTAGGGCTTTTGACCACTTACTCTGACGGTTATCGTAGGCGTTCGGTAATCGAGCATCTTGCAAACTCAGGCAATCCCGAGGCTTCGGGCGCTTTTGAATCATATATAAGTACTGAATATTCGGAATATACTCTGATTAATGTTGATGCCGAGCAGTCAGGTGCAAACGGTATAAAGAATTATTCCGAACTTCTGATCGAAAGATTATCCGGGGATTGCAGCTTTATAGCAAATCGCGTGGTTTCTCTCCCTTCTGCAATCAATTATGATTATGGTGATGATACAGGCCTTGATTCATTGACGCTCTGCACCATACGTGATTTTTACGATTTCACAAGCTCATATCCGGCCTACGCTGATATAGAACTGCATGGTCGCGTGCGCGAAGATGAGCCGGTTTTAGATCTCGATGTACTTACTGAATTCAGTATCAATAGTGTGGCTGATCATGATTTTTCGTTAGTGCTTAAGATTGGCAACAAAGCAGTAAGTTATCGTGACTACGGCAATCAGTATATGGGCGATGATGGTGTGCGTGAGGGATCATATCAGATATTTCAACTTGAAGTGCCTGTGGATATGATAGATGAGGATAATTTTGATGCAGTGGCCATGGTAACCAATCATGATACCGGGGAGATAGTCAATTCGCGGATACTGAAGGTCGGTCGATATGATTCCGGGGTTCATGAAGTATCCGATTATGAAGAGCCGGACCGTGTGATCTGGTATACTCCCGATGGAAGAATTTTACCATGTCAACCCTCAGTCTCCGGCATGTATATAAGAAAGACTGCTACATCTACACGTAAAGTTATAATTTGACTATGTTTCTCAATTACAGCTCACTTCATCTGCCGGAAACGCTGAATTCGATTCTTGAACAGGATTTTTGGCTTCTTGAAAGTATTGGCCCGCAGATGCTCAGGTCTCTCAGCGAACCCGTAAAATTCGCAGCAAGCACATATATCATAGTGCTCGATGGGTGCTGTAAGGCAGAGATTAACCTTGTCGATTATGATATTAAGGCCCCAACTCTGGTATCGATCATGAGTTCGCACATCATGCAGCCTTTTGATTTCAGCGATGACTTCAAAGCTGCCGTGTTTGTAATGTCCAAAAAATTCAGCGACAATGTCTTTCTGAATCTCAACGGCACACCTCTGCAACAGCTCTCCACCCGGCATCCGGTGACTCCGATACCGCCGGAGACGCTTGATGATTACAAGGAGTTTATAACAACCGCCCGAAAGATTCTCAACGAAAAATCGAATCCATACGCTTCTCAAGCCATGATGCATCATGTCATGATGCTGTTTTACCGCACGATTTATAAAGCGTATGATGCTTTTTCTTCGGTAAATGTCAATGAGAACTATGGTCGCCTGTGTGATAATTTCCTGATACTTGTGCAGAAGCATTTCCGCGACGAGAGGTTTCTCGATTATTATGCCGATGCGCTCGGTGTCAGCACAAAGCATCTCTCGCGTACTGTCCGTGCGCAAACCGGTTCCAGTGCCGCCGACTGGATTGAGCGATTCCTGATTCTTGAAGCCAAAGTGTTATTGAAATCATCTAACCTTAATATCCAGCAGATTTCAGATGAATTGAATTTCCGCTCTCAATCATTTTTCGGAAAATATTTCAAGCATCACACAGGCCTTACTCCAACAGAATTCCGCAATGGATAATAACAGGGGAGTCAGACTAACTGAAGTCTGACTCCCCTGATTAGTATATTAGGATTCATTAGTTGCGGAACAGAAGTTCATCACCTTTGCGATCTATTACAATCGGGTGTTCGCGATCCACTTTCTGAGCAAGTATATCTTTAGAAAGCTGGTTGAGCACCATTCGCTGTATTGTTCGCTTCACAGGTCTTGCACCGAACTCCGGATCATATCCATCTTCGGCAAGCAACTCAAGTGCCGGCTTGGTGACCTCAAGCTTGATGCCATTAGAAGCAAGCATCTTCTGAACGCTCTTGACCTGAAGATCCACAATCTCCTGAATTTCCTTCTTGTCGAGCGGAGTAAACATTACCGTCTCATCGATTCGGTTCAGGAACTCGGGGCGGATTATCTGTTTCAGACGATCCATCACATCCTGTTTGGTGGTTGCAATCACATTCTGCTTCTCATCTTCCTTTTTATCGGCAAAGCCCTGGAATTTCTCACGAATTATATCAGACCCCATATTGGAAGTCATGATGATAATAGTGTTTTTGAAGTTGATGAATCTGCCCTTGTTGTCTGTCAGACGACCATCATCGAGCACCTGAAGCAGGATATTGAACACATCGGGGTTAGCTTTTTCAATCTCATCGAAAAGCACAACCGAATAAGGTTTGCGCCGCACAGCCTCAGTGAGCTGACCACCCTCTTCGTAACCTACATATCCCGGAGGCGCTCCGACAAGTCTCGACACACTGTGCTTCTCCATATATTCCGACATATCGATACGGGTCATCATATCTTCGTCGTCGAATAAATATTCGGCCAGTGCCTTGGCAAGCTCTGTCTTTCCGACACCGGTGGTGCCTAAGAAGATAAATGAACCTATCGGGCGGCGAGGATCGTTAAGGCCTGCACGTGAACGACGGACTGCATCGGAAACCGCGCGTATGGCATCTTCCTGACCCACGACTCTTTTGTGAAGCTCCTCTTCAAGGTGCAGAAGCATCTCCTTTTCGCTCTGGGCCATCTTCTTCACCGGTATACCGGTCCATCGGCTCACAACCTCGGCTATATCCTCGGCATCAACCTCCTCCTTAATCATGGCACCCTCACCCTGAAGCTCTTTCAGACGCTTCTGAATAGCCTTGTTCTCATCCTCCTTCTGTTTGATTTTAGAGTAGCGGATTTCGGCTACCTTGGCATAATCACCCTCGCGCTCTGCGCGTTCGGCCTCATAGTTCAGTTGCTCAATATCAATCTTGTTCTGCTGAATCTTATTGATTTCATTTTTTTCAGCCTGCCACTTGGCGCGCAGAGATTTTTCGGTGTCGCGCAGATTGGCGAGATCTTCATCTATCTCCTTGAGCTTATATGTGTCGTTTTCTCGCTTTATGGCTTCGCGTTCGATCTCAAGCTGCTTGATCTTGCGCGATGCTTCATCGAGAGCCTGAGGTTGCGAATCCATTTCAAGGCGCAGTTTTGAAGCCGCCTCATCGATCAGGTCAATGGCCTTATCAGGCAGGAATCGGTCTGTGATATAGCGCACTGACAGCTGCACAGCGGCTATGATGGCTTCGTCCATGATTCGCACCTTATGGTGATTCTCATATCGCTCCTTCAAACCGCGAAGAATCGAAATAGCCGACATCTCGTCAGGCTCATCTACCATCACCTTCTGGAATCGGCGCTCCAGTGCCTTATCCTTCTCGAAATATTTCTGATATTCGTCGAGTGTGGTAGCACCTATTGAGCGAAGTTCGCCGCGTGCAAGCGCCGGTTTCAATATATTGGCGGCATCCATGGCTCCCTCTCCCTTGCCGGCACCAACAAGCGTGTGGATTTCATCGATAAAGAGGATTATCTCACCATCTGATTTGCTGACCTCATTGACTATCGCCTTAAGGCGCTCCTCAAATTCACCTTTATATTTCGCACCGGCCACCAGTGCCCCCATGTCGAGCGAATAAATCTGCTTCGATTTCAGATTCTCCGGCACATCTCCGCGCACAATACGCATGGCCAGACCCTCGGCAATTGCTGTTTTACCGGTTCCGGGTTCGCCAACAAGCATCGGGTTATTTTTAGTGCGTCGTGACAATATCTGCAATACGCGGCGAATCTCCTCATCGCGGCCGATCACCGGATCAAGCTTGCCATTACGCGCCCGATCGTTAAGATTGATTGCATATTTGCTCAGTGCCTGATATGTTTCCTCGGCACTCTGATCTTTTACGGTGTTTCCTTTGCGGAGCTCCTGAATGGCGGCTTTCAGACCCTTTTCGTCGATGCCATTGTCTTTCAATATCTGAGATGCTTTCGATTTCGATTGAAGAATACCCATCAGCATCGCTTCAACCGACACATATTCATCACCCATAGATTTCGAAAAGTCTATGGCCTTCTGAAGAGCATCGTTAGATTCGCGACTTAAAAATACATCTCCGCCACTGACTTTGGGCAGCGATGCTATAGTCTGGTCAACTCCCATCTTGACGCCGTTGAGATTGGCGCCCATCTTCTGAAATATGAAGTTGACTATGGTCTCACTTTCCGAAATGATTGCCTTCAGAAGATGAGCCGGCTCTATCTGTTGCTGACCCGCTTCCTTTGCATAGTCGATGGCTTTTTGAACCACCTCCTGTGACTTGATTGTGAAGTTGTTGAAATTCATAGTATCTTTGGTTTGATATTGATTATTGTGGAATATCTGTTAATAAGTTTTATCCTTTCCTACAGATATAACACTTCAAACCATCGATGGTTGAGAATTTTCTTAAATAATCAGGTTTGCTATCTGATATGTAATAAATGCCAATAGCCATGCCAGCCCGGTGTTATAGATTACTGAAAATAATGTATATTTCCAGCTTCCGGTTTCGCGGGTTATGGCCGACAGAGTGGCTATACAGGGGAAATAAAGCAGCACAAATACTAGAAAAGCCAGAGCAGAAGCTTCTGTGAAGGGCATTTCTCCGGTCAATTTCGACGGAGTTTTCAGTCTGCTCGATAGTGCGGCTGCATCATCATCACCTACATACAGCACACCCAGCGTGGATACCACAACCTCCTTGGCGGCTGCGCCCGCTATGAGTGATACACATGTTTTCCAACCGAATTCCATCGGTCTTACCACTGGCTCTACAATTTTACCGATTTGTCCGAGTACTGAATGTCCCTGCTGATATTCGGCAGCAATCATCTTATCTATCTGCGCTTGATCCAAGGTCCGGATCGTCTCCTCCGGCATGTCGGCCATTGCCGCGGCATGGTATTCTTGCGGCACATCTTTCTCTGTGTAGTGGGGGAAGTAGGAGAGTGCCCAGATGATTATTGAGGCTACCAATATTAGTCCCCCCATTTTGCGAAGATATTGTTCAGCTTTGCCCCACATGTTGCGCAGGGTAGCCTTCATAGTCGGTATGCGATAGGGTGGAAGCTCCATTACAAATGGGGTTTCATCAGTCTTGAACCAGAATTTACGGAGTAATCTGGCAGTGATTATCGCCACCATAATCCCGAGCAGATATAATCCGAGAAATACCCATGCCCCATGTGTCGGGAAAAAGCAGCCCACAAGAAGTACATATATCGGTATTCTCGCCGAGCAGCTTATAAACGGGTTGATAAGTATTGTGATAAGGCGGCTCGATTTACTCTCGATTATTCGCGTAGACATTATGGCCGGCACATTACATCCGAATCCCATGACAAGAGGAATAAATGACTTGCCGTGTAAACCCATGCGGTGCATAAGCTTATCCATAATAAAAGCTACTCTGGCCATATACCCGGAATCCTCCATAAATGAAATGAAGGCGTAGAGAATCAGAATATTGGGCAAAAAGACAATCACACCTCCTACACCTCCGATTATGCCATCGAGTATCAGGTCTCGCAGAGGTCCGTCGGGCATATTATTCCCCACCAGGTTTGAAATCCAGGTCACAAGACTCTCTATCCATTGCATCGGATATGAACCTAACTGAAACGTAGCCCAGAACATAAGCCACATTGCAGCAATAAATATCGGGAAGCCGAAGAGCTTGTTTGTCACGAACGCATCGATTATCTTAGTCGATTTTTCCTCCTTGGCAAGCGATCCCTCCATAGTCTCTTGAAGCGCCCCCTGGATAAAACCATATTTAGCTCCTGAGATTGCAGAAGTCACATCTTCTCCAAGTGTCTCGGTCACATAATTATCCTCCCTGTTGCGGATTTCGCTCCATCTCTGATAACTTGGATTTCCACTCAGCACTTTTTCGATTTCCGGATCTCTCTCCATAAACTTGATGGCAAGGAAGCGAGGGGAGAAGTGTTCGGTAATACTCGGGTCTTTCTTGAATTCCTTGTTGAGTAAGCCTACACCGCGCTCGATCACCGGATTCATCTGCACATGAATATGCCGGGTATCCGGATTGTTCATCTCATACACCTCGATTAAAGTGTCGAGAAGCTTATTGATACCCCACCCGGTTGAGGCGATAGTGGGTATAAACGGCACACCGAGCATCTTGCCGAGTGATTCATAGTCGAGCTTCACATCGGTCCCTTTAAGCTCGTCATACATGTTCAGGTCAACTACCATCGGCAGATTCATGTCAATCAGTTCGGTAGTCAGATAGAGATTGCGTTCCAAATTGGAGGCCACCACGACATTGACAATCACATCCGGGGTCTCCTCTTTGAGATAGCGCATCACATACAGTTCTTCCGGCGAATATGCCGATAGCGAGTATGTGCCGGGCAAATCGACCACATTTATGCGATAACCTTTATATTTTAAGACACCCTCTTTAGCACCGACTGTCACCCCGGCGTAGTTGCCTACATGCTCATGACCTCCGCTAACCATATTGAAGAGCGAAGTCTTGCCGCAGTTTGGATTGC
This sequence comes from uncultured Muribaculaceae bacterium, assembly GCA_947175145.1. GTDB lineage: Bacteria > Bacteroidota > Bacteroidia > Bacteroidales > Muribaculaceae > Lepagella. The sequence goes on from CAMWLY010000041.1 coordinate 10,795, forward strand.
CGATAAGTGCTATGTTGATAATCCGGTCTAAGCGAAGCACCTTTCTCTCCTCCTCTTCATGGTGAGAGGTTTCACTCAGCATTTCAGCTGTTGTCACGGCTTTCTCCCAGTCCGCAAGCAGCTGAATCTTGATTAAGTCCGCTTCCGCCCTGCGCAAGGAGACTTCATAGCCCATCAGCGAATATTTCACCGGATCCTGAAGCGGGGCATTGAGTATCATGGTAATCTCGCGTCCACGCACAAACCCCATCTCCATAACTCGCTTTCTGAATGCGCCGTGTCCAAGTATCTTTGTTATCACTCCGGTCTGTCCCGGCTTTAGGTCGGATAATCTCATCTGCTGCTATGTCCTGTTTTTCTCACTACAAAATTACTTCTGAAATTCAATTTCTCAAAATATAAATATAGCCCTTCCCGGAATTTTAAAATCGGGAAGGGCTATATTAGATTAACAGTATTACCGCAGGTGATTATCGCATGATGCGCTTAGTGGCTTTATTACCGCGAACCATGATATATACACCCGATTCAGAGGGTTTGTTTACCTTGCGTCCCTGAGTGTCGAAATACTGAATGGTTTCAGAGTTTACCTCTACATTCTGAATGCCGGTAATCACATTTGCCTCTTCGATCAGTCTATCATCGAGCATCGCTTTATTGGCTGTCAGATATTTCATCACAGTGCTTACCTGAGATGCCGCAGAGTCCGGAGCTCCTGTATAGTCTGATGAATTGTCAGCTTGAGTTGCAACTCCCCAGCGATTCATATCGGCTTCGCGGGCACCATCGATTTTCTCAGCAGCGTTGTTGAGCGCTGATTCAATATCGCTCAGAAGTGTGGAATCTGAAAGAGAGGCAGCGCGGCGGCGAGCGGGCTGTTCAGTTTCTTCTGTCACTCCATTGATGCGCTTATACTCATCAGCTATGTAATAGCGGAAATAATAATTGCTCCATAGCATCTTCATAAGGGGTGATCTGTTCTGATCAGCATCTTCATGAATGAGCATATTCTTATTTTCACCATTGGCAAATGCTCCTGAGAAGTCCCAGACGGGACCGAAATGCCAGCGTGCATCATCGGTCTTATTGCCATTGGAATCATATTCTGCACACCAGAGATAGCATGCGGTTTCAAATGCGCGAGGATCATCCATCAGCTCGTTGATGATAAAGTAGCGGTAGGCTTCTTCCGGATTGATCACATTCTGCCATTCTTCATCCCAGCGACTTGTCATATTCTTGAAGGTATCTCCAAGTTTCTTGGCGTCGCTTTGGAAGTCCGCAAGATAAGTATCTTTCACAGATGCGTATTGTGCTTTGTTAAGATCCTTGTTAAGGTCGATTGCATCGGAAACGATCTTATAGCTGTTTTCTCTGTTGCCATCGAGATGTGTGAATACATAATCGGCATCTTCGGTGCTGAGAGTATTGTCAAGCTCGATTATCCAGTTGTGCCAGTTGGCCGGAGTGATAACAGCATTATTTTCATCAATTGCGGTATTGAAATCGCTGATATCAAGAGTATTCACTCGGTTCACACTGGGTCTGATTTTCTCTACCAGGAAGTAAAGACCCTGATAGTCTCCATCAATCACAACCTCAACCGGTTCTTCCTGAGGAGTCCATGCCATACCTGCTTTGCGTGACAATTCATGACCCGCTATATTGCGCAGGAATGAAAGCTCTGCATCGGCGCACCAGGGGAGGAGTAACCATACCTTACTCTTGGCCGCTGATGTAAAGGCCTGCTGCTTCTTGGTAAATTCAAGTTTGTAAGGCTTCTTGCTCCAGTCATTCCAAGTGCTTGAGCCGTGACCCTTAATTTCCAGAGTTACCGCGTTACCCGGTTCCGCAGGACTTACATATGTGGCATCATTCGCTTTTGAACCGATATTGTTGGCACCTTCCACTCCTTTTGATTCCATATAGAGGGTAGCGGTAGTTTTAACCTTGTTGGCCAGATCTTCCGCACTGCCGATATGGTTTATGAAGATTACAGGAAGATTGCCTGAATATGCGGGTTCAGGTTCCGGAATTTCAGGGGTACCTTCAATCCAGAGATGCTCGCTTCCATTGAAGAATATATGATTGGTTTCTTCAATCAATATTCCGGATTTATTATTAGCAGGATAACGATGAGCATCGCTACCTCCATAGAATATAGCCATGCCGTTGGCAAGATTCTCGGGCACTACATATTCATAGAAACCCTTATATAGGGTACCATTATATGTAAATTCCAGATTTTCATTGTAGTTCATTTCCACACCGGGCCAAGTATGGTTTGAGTGGCTGCCATCAATGTACACGTAAGCGGAGATGGAGTTTGACTGACCCCAGTTTGCCTCATCATAGAGATAAATAGTCAGGGGTTTATACTCGTAACCCTCTTTTGCGTATTCGGGTAGCGGAGCGGCTTCAATCGTATTCCATTCAGGTTCTGCCTTGCCCGGTTCGGGCTGACCCCAGTGCTGATAGAGGAACTCAAGCTTTCTCTTCAGATTATTTACGGCAGTAGCCTTTTTAGATTGCATATTGGAGTTGTCAATCACCGGCGTAGGATTGGTGAGAGCGTTATTGTTGAGCGGATCATTATATTGCACCGGAGTGGGAGCATCCTTCCAGCGGGCTCTGTCGCACTTAGCAGCTTCCGAGATGCTGTTCACATAAGTATCTATATCGTTATAAAGATCGCTGACACAATTCCCCCAGAACCATTTGAATGTGTCGGTCACCTTATTGTTGAAAGTGGAGTTGCGACGCATGGTGTCAATCCAGGTATTGCCGAAGTGCTGGCGGCCGACCTCATAAATCCAGTTGATGTTGTCGCCATGCAGAGCGTTACCGCAGTCCCAGAGAGGGGAGAACATCCACTTCTGACCCTCACCGTGGTCACGATACAGATATGTTGAGCCATGATAAGCTTCCCAGTGGTTGAGAATTTCCATTACCACATAGTAGCGTGCAGCCATGTCAAGATCCATATATTTCCACAACTCATCGCTGTTCTGTCCGATCAGGTCATTCATGGTAGAGAACTGTTCGGTCACAAATTTACGCTGCAGCGGAGAATATACCTCGGGAGTATCGGCAGTGATGCGAAGCGGAGTATTTACCTTATTAGCTTCATTCATCACGATCTGATTGTCATCTGGATAGTTGTCGAGTTCGACCACATAACCACCTGAAATCAGAGCGGGGTCGGTTTCTTCATCTGCAAGTTCCTGAATCATGATTCGGTTATCACCGACACGAATAGATTCTGTGAGGAAGTATAGACCGCGATAGTTGCCGTTGATATAAACTTCGATTGGCTTTTCCTGAGGAGTAAAGACTTCGTTGGGGAATATTTTCTTGCCGAGATAGAAGCCCACGAAGTTTTTGAGATAACCGAGATCATCGTCGGCATGAGCCAGGAGTGCGAAGTGTTTGGACTTGGTGAGTCCGAGCAGACCCTGCTTAGCGCCGAGTTTCAGTTTAAAAGGCTTTTTCGAGAAGCCTGTTCTTGTGTAGTTGCCGCGAGCCTTGATCTGGAGCGGAAGCTGCTCCTCAAACGAACCGTAGAGATTATTCCCCTCGGCATCGGTGATGTAGTAAGTAGCCTCACGATAATCCTTGTCCTGCAGATTATAGTCGGAGATATCTTTAACACCGGCTACATGAGGACTATTTATGTAAAGCACCGGAAGCGTGCGGGAATGCGCATCGCATACCGGCGGCTCTATCTCACCGGAACCTATAGTAGGTCTTCCTTCAATCCAACCGTTAGCATTGCCGATATTGTTGAAATAAATGTGATCTGTATTTCCAATTGCAAGTCCACCTGCACCATCAGCGGGATAACGATTGCTATTGCTACCGCCATAGAATATAGCCATGCCGTTGGCAAGATTCTCGGGCACCACATATTCATAGAAACCCTTATATAGGGTACCATTATATGTAAATTCCAGATTCTCATTGTACTTCATTTCCTCACCGGGCCAAGTATGGTTTGAGTGGTTTTCATCAATGTATACATATGCGGAGATGGAGTTTGACTGACCCCAGTTTGCCTCATCATAGAGATAAATAGTCAGGGGTTTATACTCGTAACCCTCTTTTGCGTATTCGGGTAGCGGAGCGGCTTCAATCGTATTCCATTCAGGTTCTGCCTTGCCCGGTTCGGGCTGACCCCAGTGCTGATAGAGGAACTCAAGCTTTCTCTTCAGATTATTTACGGCAGTAGCCTTTTTAGATTGCATATTGGAGTTGTCAATCACCGGCGTAGGATTGGTGAGAGCGTTATTGTTGAGCGGATCATTATATTGCACCGGAGTGGGAGCATCCTTCCAGCGGGCTCTGTCGCACTTAGCAGCTTCCGAGATGCTGTTCACATAAGTATCTATATCGTTATAAAGATCGCTGACACAATTCCCCCAGAACCATTTGAATGTGTCGGTCACCTTATTGTTGAAAGTGGAGTTGCGACGCATGGTGTCAATCCAGGTATTGCCGAAGTGCTGGCGGCCGACCTCATAAATCCAGTTGATGTTGTCGCCATGCAGAGCGTTACCGCAGTCCCAGAGAGGGGAGAACATCCACTTCTGACCCTCACCGTGGTCACGATACAGATATGTTGAGCCATGATAAGCTTCCCAGTGGTTGAGAATTTCCATTACCACATAGTAGCGTGCAGCCATGTCAAGATCCATATATTTCCACAACTCATCGCTGTTCTGTCCGATCAGGTCATTCATGGTAGAGAACTGTTCGGTCACAAATTTACGCTGCAGCGGAGAATATACCTCGGGAGTATCGGCAGTGATGCGAAGCGGAGTATTTACCTTATTAGCTTCATTCATCACGATCTGATTGTCATCTGGATAGTTGTCGAGTTCGACCACATAACCACCTGAAATCAGAGCGGGGTCGGTTTCTTCATCTGCAAGTTCCTGAATCATGATTCGGTTATCACCGACACGAATAGATTCTGTGAGGAAGTATAGACCGCGATAGTTGCCGTTGATATAAACTTCGATTGGCTTTTCCTGAGGAGTAAAGACTTCGTTGGGGAATATTTTCTTGCCGAGATAGAAGCCCACGAAGTTTTTGAGATAACCGAGATCATCGTCGGCATGAGCCAGGAGTGCGAAGTGTTTGGACTTGGTGAGTCCGAGCAGACCCTGCTTAGCGCCGAGTTTCAGTTTAAAAGGCTTTTTCGAGAAGCCTGTTCTTGTGTAGTTGCCGCGAGCCTTGATCTGGAGCGGAAGTTGCTCCTCAAACGAACCGTAGAGATTATTTCCCTCGGCATCGGTCATGTAATATGTAGCCTCGCGATAATCCTTGTCCTGCAGATTATAGTCGGAGATATCTTTCATGCCCGCAGTGTGAGGACAGTTGATATAAAGCACCGGCAGAGTCTTGGAGTGAGCATCGCATACCGGAGGCTCAATTTCACCACCATCTTCAGTAGGTGTGCCGGCTATCAGACCGGTAGTTCCGGTTATAAACACGACATTCTGGCCACCGATGTCCAGGCCGGGATTATCTTGTGCGGGATACTGAATTGTATTGTTACTGAAAATTACTTCACCATTTATGAGATTTGCCGGAACCGTATATACATAAAAGCCGGTATATCCATCAAATTTCAGATTGGCATCATAATTCTCTAATTTTGCTCCGGGCCATGCGGCATTCTTCTTATTCCCTGAGTACACGTAAGCATAGAGAGTCTTATTATTTGCTCCCCAATTTGCTGCGTCATGCACATAGATGTTGACAGTTTCTCCGGTTACCGGATCTTCCTCTTCACCGCCGCCACCGCCGGCATTGGGATCCGTGATTGTGAAATTCCGGGGAATCCAGTCATCGCCCGTGGTAAATGAAATGGTTACATTAGTATTGTCATTACCATTGAATTTAAAATTGGTGCCGTTTACTTCAAGCTCGGTGATCGAGGTTCCGATGGTAGCACTTGAAGAACCGGCATCAGGAGCACAATACCACTTTTTCTGACTGCCGTTTTCATTGTATTTGAAGCCAAATTCATTGCCTTTACTTAATACAACATTTAATTTCCAGATAGTCACTCCATCTTCTTCAGAAGATGTCATATCTTTCGATTCCCACCCCGATGTAGCAGTCTGACCGTGAAATTGAAATGACCTATTGATGTCACTTCCATTGGGCCGGTCACCTTTAATTGAGACGGTAGCTTCATTATTGGTGATGATCAATGTAATTACATCACCCTGCTTAAGGTTTACATTGAAATTCGCCCCCCCGTCTGCCGCTTTGACAGCCTGCGGGTTAAGCGATGGCGTGGGAGCATCAGCACTCATACCGTAGTTAGCGCTTTGCCAATTACCTTGCCAAATTTTCCATTCTCCATCTAAATCACGGGGCATTGTCAAGGTATGCACATTACCATTTGAAGTAAATGTAAGTGATGTGTCAAGCCCCCATGACGGATTAGTGTTCTTACCTACAAGATAGTAGGTCGCCCATGCCCCTTGAAAGCCTAATAGCACACAGAGACCTGTCTCTTATAAAAATCTCCGAGCCCACGAGACGCTCATGAATCTCGTATGCCGTCTTCTGCTTGAA
>CAMWLY010000042.1 GCA_947175145.1 uncultured Muribaculaceae bacterium
AAACCATGTCATATTATTACAAAATTAACCAATCCTAAGCCAAACACAAAAAAATTAATTAAATTTGTAAAATAATATATTCTACAAATGGAAGAAAGAAAGCCATATACATTCGACCGAGTCATTAGAATTTTATTTTCGGTGTGCGGATTGCTCGTAACAATATATTTGCTCGATATACTATCAGGAGTCCTACTGCCATTTCTTGTGGCCTGCCTGATCGCATATCTTCTTGAACCTATGGTAAAATTCAATATGAAGTGGACACATCTGCATTCACGCTTTATTCCGGTCGTGCTCACTCTGCTTGAAGCTTGTATGATTGTTACCGCTTTAGGCGCTTTCTTTATACCCTACATTATCTCGGAATGCAAGCATATGACCGAAGTGGTCAAGGCTTACGCAGCCAACCAAATCTCTATACCCTATATTTCAGCGCAAGTGCACGAATTTGTGCGTAATAATATTGATTTTGATCAGATAACTCGTCTTCTTTCTCGTGATGAATGGAAGACTTTGATTCAACATGCTCTATCCTCTTCATGGACATTCCTGACTTCGGGCGTGGCATTTATAGCCGGTGTAGTGAGTTGGCTGATTGTGATTTTATACTTGATTTTCATAATGCTCGATTATGAAAGATTGATGTTAAGCTTCCGCCAACTCGTGCCGCACAATCAGCGACACCGCGTATTCAGAATAGCATCTGACATTAAAAATTCAATGAACAGATATTTCAGAGGTCAGTTTATAATCGCATTTTTGGTAGGAGTACTTTTCAGCCTTGGCTTCCTGATAATCGGATTGCCGATGGGTGTAATACTCGGCCTATTCATAGGCGTGCTGAATATGGTGCCATACCTTCAGCTGATATCACTGCCAATTACAGCACTGCTCGGACTTGTCTGGTGCGCCGAGACAGGGGGTAATTATTGGGTTATATTCTGGGAGTCAATGGCAGTTTATGTAATAGTGCAATGCATTCAGGATCTATTTCTGACTCCTAAAATCATGGGTAAAGCTATGGGTCTTAACCCGGCAATTATCCTGCTTTCTCTTTCTATATGGGGCTCTCTGCTTGGATTTATGGGCCTTATCATTGCACTCCCTCTCACAACTCTTCTTCTCTCCTATTATAATCTCTATGTGGTGGAAAAGAATCCGCTTTAATTATAATATTTGATATGATTACACTACCGGGATATTATGATTTGACCGCGGAAAATGCGCCGACCGACATTCAGGAAATTCAGACTGTTCAGGAGGTGCTTGAACCCGGCGCTGCAGATACAGGTAATCAAAGTGAGGAACATACCAATGGCTTGATCGCGGATTTAGCATGGATTCTGCTCCTGGGCGCTATTGTAACACTTCTTTTTAAGAAGTTGAAGCAGCCAGTGGTTCTCGGCTATATACTTGCCGGTTTTCTGGCAAGTCCTAAATTTGAGTACCTGCCATCAATCGCAAATATGGAAAACATCACGTTCTGGGCTGAACTCGGTATTGTGATTATCATGTTTGCAATCGGCTTGGAGTTCTCTTTTAAAAAGCTGTTTAATTCAGGTAGTTCCGCAGTAGTTACGGCATTGGTAGTAATTACGGGAATGACTTTTGCCGGATTTGGTGTGGGATATATCCTCGGTTTAAATATGATAAACCGGGTTTTCCTCGGTGGCATGATCTCAATGTCATCTACAACCATCATAATCAAGGCACTCTCAGATTTAGGATTACGGCAACGCAAATTTGCTTCGTTAGTCCTTGCGGTGCTAATAATCGAAGATCTTTTTGCAGTGCTGATGCTTGTGCTCTTGTCATCTCTTGCCATGGGAGATGTGCAAGGTTCGGAACTGTTTTTCAGCATCGGCAAATTAGTCTTTTTCCTGATAATATGGTGTATTGTCGGGATATATCTGCTTCCCACGTTTCTCACCCGCACACGCCGTTTTCTTAATGATGAGACTCTGCTGGTTGTATCGATGGGACTATGTTTCGCCATGGCTATCTTCAGCGTGGCTTGCGGCTTCTCTCTCGAACTTGGAGCGTTTGTCATGGGCTCGATTCTTGCAGGCACTGTAATTGCCGAAAGAATAGAAAAAATCATTACTCCAATCAAAAATTTATTTGGCGCAGTATTCTTTATTTCAGTGGGAATGATGGTGGATCCTGCAATACTTGTTCAATACTGGCCGGAGATAATTCTGCTATATGTGGTAGTAATTGTGGGAATGATCATTTTCGGTTCTCTTGGAATGCTGCTTACAGGTCAGAATCTGCGTGTCGCTATCGAAAGCGGGTTCACTTTAACCCAGATTGGTGAGTTTTCATTTATTATTGCTTCACTCGGTATGTCGCTGGGTGTCCTCGAGGAAAGGCTATATCCAATCATAGTGGCAGTGTCTGTCCTTACGATATTTACTACTCCCTATTTCATAAAGATGAGTAGTGGTGCAGCTAATTTTGTCGAAAAACATTTACCGACTTCTTTACGCTTTCTAATAGACAGATATTCCACTCAAAGCTATGATTCTAATGAAACTAAAAGATTATGGCGTGCCGTTTTAAGTCGTTATTTATGGAGAATCTTATTATATTCGGTGGTTTTATTGGCTGAAATACTTATCTCACAGGCCATAGTTTTCCCATTTTGCGACAAGATTTTTGGCAGTTGGGGGCATATCATAGCCACTATATGCACGATTATTGCGATGCTACCTTTCCTGTTGGCGCTAACCATGAGTAGCACCAAACAATCGGAGAAAATCAGATTGCATCAATCGGCAGGATTTTACGATGTGCCTTTGCTTGCCATGAGAATTATACGCTATCTGGTAGCATTATTCTTCATTATATATTTCACCACCGTGGCTTATTCATCGCTGACCGGTTGGCTTGTAGGTGTGGCATGTTTTGTAGTTGTGCTTGCATTTGCAGGCACTAAGTTAGTGCAGCGATACCATTCAATTGAAGAAAAGTTTATAAGCAACCTTAATATGCGCGAGAATACAAGACTCGGGGTCAATAATAACCTTGTAGATGATATGCATCAGGCATTTATTGAGGTTGATCCGGAGATGCCTTTTGTAGGTGACAGACTGCGGGATTCCGGTCTAAGGCGTGATTACGGTGTAAGCATCTCAAGTATCCAGCGTGGTGAACAGTATATGCCCCTACCTTCAAAAGATGCTCGCATTTTCCCTGGGGATATTCTTGGTATAATTGGTTCCGATGCTCAGTTGCGACATTTAAATGAGGACCTTGAAAAGGCACATAAGAATGTTCAGGAAATTGTGCAGAAGCAGAAGCCGGTTGAGCTGACCAGCATAAAACTGTCAGAGACTTCTCCAATAGTAAAGAAAGCTTTGCGCGATACAGACTTGCTTCATGATTATTCTTCGATGCTTGTTAAAATGCAGCGAAATGAAGTTTTCACTTATCCTGACCCCGATATGGTCTTACAGCCGGGCGATGTGATTTGGGTTGTTGGCGATCCGGACTATTTTGAAGCAATCAAAGGTAAATAAGGCTTTCTCAGAAAGCCTTGATTATCATATTACCAATAAAGATAAGTGCTAATCCTCCTATAAAACTTACAGTTGTGTAGAGTATTGATGAAATAATCTGAGAATTGGAGAGCATAAAAAAATTCTCATTTATAAATGTGGAGAAAGTTGTAAAGCCTCCGCAAAAACCAATTGTAAGGAAAAGGCGCATTGATTCTGACATAATGCCTTCTCTACTAAAATAGCCGCCCAGCATACCGATTAAAAGACAACCGACCAGGTTTACAGTCAGTGTGCCCCATGGGTATGAATCGCCGCATGAAGTTAATAACCATTTAGTTACAAGGAAGCGACTTACACCTCCAATCATACTTCCTAAACCTACAAAGATTGAATCCCAAAACAGGGTCTTCATAAAGTAAAAATTAAGTAATTCGGATTGATCATGCGCCGTATTAACGCGGCGCAAAGGTAAAATCTTTAGTTTAAATAATCAATAATATTCCAGAGGTCTTACTATTTTAACTTTTCACATTTAAATGTTAAATTTGTAGTTAAATCTTAAATTTTAGATTTACACAGACAAACTGCGACTGATATTTGTTAAAAATATCAAAACAGAATACCGACATGAAGAAATCTCTAATGTGGATGCTCACCGGTGTGATGTCAATTGCTTTTGTTGCATTGCTCTATTTTCAGATTATGTATCTTGATAAAATGGTGCAGATGCGCGAAGAGCAATTCACTGAAGGCGTGATGCGTTCGCTTAATACTACTGCTGATTTTCTGGAGCGCCAGGAAACCAGATACTTTCTGGAACAAGATGTAAATATTATTGAATCAAGTCTTTATGATGACTTTGATTCTGATTCTAAAATTGGTGATGATAACCTGGAATATTCAGTCTCCGGCCCTGATGGCTCGGTTAGAAAATACACTCTTTCATCTGATATAAAGAATCAGGATTCAGAAAATTTATCTTATGCCGAGATCGGTTATTCTGCCCCGACTCAGAATATCGGTTCAAGATATGGCGCAATTCAAGAAGTTATAAGAAGTCAGTATCTATACCAGAAAGGACTGCTTAATGAAGTTATACTCTCTATATTAAGAGATTCAAGTATGAGGCCGGCTTCAGAAAGAGCCGACTCAACTATGATACGAACATGTCTTGAGTCTGCGCTAAAAAACAATGGGTTAAATGTGCCATTTGCATTTTCGGTTACTACCGCTCATAATGACTTGCTATATGCAACTCAGGGATTCAAGTCAGTATCCAATGACCTATATTCAATTCCCCTATTTGCTCACACTGAAACAAAATATTCACTCAATGTATATTTCCCGGATAAACAGAATTACATTTTCAAATCGGTAAGGTTTGTAATTCCAACACTCGCCCTTACTGTAATATTGTTGGTCATATTTTTATATACTCTGATTTTAGCATTCAGACAAAAGAATCTTTCAGAGATGAAAAATGATTTTATTAATAATATGACACATGAACTTAAGACTCCTATTTCTACAATCTCACTTGCCGGGCAAATGCTAAGTGAACCATCTATTCAGAAGTCTTCAGCTTCTCTCGATCACTTGGCAGAAGTAATAGTTGATGAATCAAAGCGGTTGCGCTTTCAGGTGGAAAAGGTTTTACAATTGTCTGTACTTGACAAGACGGAATCTACATTGAAATTTACTGAAGTTAATGCTAACTCCATAATTTATAATGTTGTAAATACATTTAAACTCAAGGTCGAAAAACAAGGTGGCACCATAGAGGCCGATCTTGATGCATATATGGCAGAAATCTATGTAGATGAAATGCAGTTCACAAATGTAATCTTCAATCTTCTTGATAATGCCTTGAAGTATATGAAAAATGATGAAGCTCCAAAATTGAAAGTGTCTACTACTGACATTAACAATGACAGGCAATTGGAAATCAGAGTATCTGACAATGGAATTGGCATTAAGAAAGAGGATGCCAAACACATATTCGAGAAATTTTACAGAGTTTCAACCGGTAATCTTCATGATGTAAAAGGATTCGGGCTCGGCTTGACTTACGTCAAAAAGATGGTTGAAGCTTTCGGTGGAAATATTGCAGTGGAAAGCGAGTTTGGTGTCGGAAGTACCTTTGTGATTCAGCTGCCTATAGCCAATGCTGAATAAATATTTTAACATTTTTAGTACTCGATGCGTAATTTTGGTTTTCGTTTGTTATAAAGTATATAAAAATCAAAAATTAGAGCTGCGCATCGCTGAGTATGTAAAAATTCAACCGTATCGCCCTCTGCAAATAGCAAATAAAAAAAATTATATACCACTATGGATGACAAACTGAAAATACTTCTTTGCGAAGATGATGAAAACCTCGGCATGCTTCTTCGCGAGTTTCTGCAAGCCAAAGGCTATAATGCTGACCTTTGCGCAGATGGTGATAAAGGATATAAGGCTTTCCTGAAAGGCAAATATGATCTCTGCGTGCTCGATGTGATGATGCCCAAGAAAGATGGCTTCACACTCGCTCAGGAGATACGCAGCGTAAACAGTGAGGTACCTATTATTTTCCTTACGGCAAAGAATATGAAGGAGGATGTGCTTCAAGGGTTTAAACTTGGAGCCGATGACTACCTCACAAAGCCCTTCTCAATGGAGGAACTTGTATCAAGGATTAGCGCCATCTTACGACGCGTCAGAGGTAAAAAAGATAAGGAAGTTACCGTATTCAAAATCGGAAAGTTCACTTTCGACACTCAGAAACAGACCCTTATCGCTGACAATAAGACACAGAAACTTACCACAAAAGAATCCGAACTTCTTGCTCTACTATGTCAGCATGTAAATGAGATTCTGGAGCGCAACTACGCACTGAAAGCCATCTGGATTGATGATAATTATTTCAATGCAAGAAGCATGGATGTATATATCACCAAACTTAGAAAGCTTTTGAAGGAAGATCCATCTATTGAGATAATCAATATTCATGGAAAAGGATATAAGCTGATCGCACCGGAAGAAGATGCGTAACCTTAACCTTACGCATATCCGATATGCAACCGTATATCATTTAAGGCGGAAGATTCCAAATCTTTCGCCTTAATGCTTTTTCAGTCGCTTACTTGGCGAAAAAAGATTATCTTTGCATTTAGATTCACTACTCCAAGATTCATTTCGGACAACACCAACTTAACTTCTATGAAAAAAACAGGTAGGTTACTTTACATCTGCTATGAGATTCTAATAGCCGGTCCGCTGTTTGTGATTCTTACGATGCTTGCATCTTTGATTACAGCAATTGGATGCACAATCGGTTCAAAATCATTCTGGGGATACTGGCCTGCCCATATCTGGTCAAAACTGACATGTATCATATTTTTGATGAGAGTAGAAGTTAGCGGGCGTGAGAACATAAAGAAAGGAGAAAGCTATGTCTTTGTAGCTAACCATCAGGGCGCATATGATATCTGGACAATTTTCGGATACCTGAATCATAATTTCAGGTGGCTGATGAAAAAGGAACTCGAAAAGATATTTGCTGTCGGATGGGCTTGTCGTAAAGCAGGCTTTGTGTTTGTAGACGATTCATCAATACATGGAATTAAGGAAACTATTGCCGATGCCGAGAAAACACTTAAGGGTGGAATGTCGGTGGTAATATTCCCCGAAGGAAGCCGCAGTTGGGATGGTAAGATGATACCCTTTAAGAGAGGTGCTTTTATGCTTGCCGCCGAATTCGGTATGCCTGTCGTACCATTAACAATCGATGGCAGCTTTCGCGCTATGCCCCGCACCACATACTTTATGAATCCAACTACTATCAGATTGGTAATTCATAAACCTATTTATCCGGGAGAAAAGGGATTTAATACCAAGAAGCTAATGATGGAATGCCGTGAGGCGATCAACAGCGGCCTTCCTCCACAGGATCAGGATCCAACATAATTATTAAACCATAGCGTCCCTTCTATTATATAGAATCAGTCTTTTCATGAGAGTTACAGCCTATACTGTCAGCCAGTAAGGATTCTTTATTCTCCTGTAGCTCCTGAAGCATCTGCTTTTCCAGCTCTCTTGCTTTTTCTGCTTCAATCTCTTCTGCTGTTCGGGGTGTAAGTTTCTTTTCGGCCTCACTTATAGCATACTTGGGATTTGTAGGGAAATAGACACTTGCGAATCCCTCTTCCCTATTGACTGCACGATCTCTTTTGCCCGGAAGCACAATTGCCGGCATACCCGGCTCTACAAGCTCCACAAGCTCCAAAATATTTTCATTGGTAATTCGGATACAGCCATGACTTGTACGATGACCTATTGACCATGGTGCACATGTGCCGTGTATTCCGATTTGAGAAGTAGTGGGAATTCTTAATCTTATGAATCTCGGGCCGAACTGACCTTTCTTTTTGGAAGTCTTTCCATCGTCGTCGGTAAAAAGCCAATCTGTGCTATTGTATATACCTTCTACAGAAAAGAAACCCTCAGGTGTGCGAGAATCAGCCTTTTTGTGCTTGTTGCCATAATTTTTGGCACAAGCCATATCGTATGCTTTTTCAAGCTGACCATATCGGTCATAAAGAAGCACTCGCATACTCGCCTTATCAACCACCAGAAAACGTGAATACTTGTTTGCAACCAATTTACGGGCATATTCAGGGGCATTATTGGCAATTACAGGCAATATTCCCCCTTGATACCTGTCCGCATCCGGAAGTGAATTTATATACGCATTGATGCCATCGGTAGAAACTTCAATATCCTCAATTGTTTTTACTGAATCAATGGCACTTATCGTGTCAATATCAGCTACTAATGTATCCAATGGAGGCGTTTCGGTTGGAAGTGAATCCGTAGTGCCGTCAGTACCCTTATTTCCACATGATGAAACTCCCAATATCAAAGCCATTGATGCAAGGAGAATAACCGCTGAATTTCTCATAGACCTGCAAATTTAGAAAAAAAATTGTAAATTCGCATAAGATATGGAGTGAGCAGCAAATTCGAATATGAATAGAGTTCACTAAAAGTTAATTTTGGCATGAAAACTTCTGCTGTTATTGGACTTTCATTACTTCTATGTATCTGGCTATGGCTTGCATGGCTATTGCTAAGCCAGTCCGGAGTAAACTTAAAGAATATTATTCTGTTGGCCATGACAGCAATTATTATCTTTGTGCCACTGCTGAAGAAATTCGGCGTCATTAAGAAGAAATGACCAAGTATCGCTTACTATCCGGCATAAAATCACCGGCCGATCTTAAATGCTTGCCTGAAACCGAACTTGAGAGTTTGTGTGAAGAGATACGCCAATACCTGATAGAATGTCTATCGGTAAATCCGGGACATTTTGCATCAAGTATGGGTGCCGTTGAGATTATTGTAGCACTGCATTATGTCTTTGATACTCCTGATGACCATATAGTATTTGATGTAGGACATCAGGCATATACACACAAACTACTTACCGGACGATTCGAAGAATTTGAAACTCAGCGTCGTAAAGGTGGTATAAGCGGGTTCCCTTTCCCGGCAGAAAGCGAATATGATTCTTTTGTTTGCGGTCACGCCGGCAACTCGATTTCTGCTGCACTCGGTCTGGCAATTGCTGACAGAAATACCCCGGGTCGTGAGAATCGCAAGACTGTAGCTTTAATCGGAGACGCCTCTATTGGTAATGGCCTTGCTTTCGAGGGGCTTAATAATGTAGCGCAGAGTCCTAACAATATGCTTATAGTCCTGAATGATAATGATATGTCGATAGATGATAATGTTGGCGCTCTACATCGGTATCTTTCAGACTTATCAACATCTAAGGGTTATAACCGTGTGAGATATAATCTCTATAAAATGCTCAGGCGGCACGGTATAATCCAGGAAAAATCCAAGGGACTTGTGCTCAGATTTAACAACGCGCTTAAATCACTGGTAGCCCGTCAGCAAAATATATTTGAAGGATTGAATATTCGATACTTTGGTCCTTTTAATGGAAACGATGTACTCAAGATGGTCAAAGTACTCCGTGACATCAAAGACATGGAGGGACCCAGAATCTTGCATATTCACACCAAGAAAGGTAAAGGATTCACCGCAGCTGAGCTTGAGCCTCAACTTTGGCATGCTCCCGGGAAATTTGATCCTGAGAGTGGTAGAAGAGCATCAGATCTTAATGTTAGCCAAGTTAAGACTCCCCCACTCTGGCAAGATGTATTTGGCGAATCTCTACTTGAGCTTGCAGAAAAAGATGATGATGTCATAGGAATCACGGCCGCCATGCCATCTGGCACTTCTGTTGGCAAGTTATCACAAATGCCTAACAGAATGTTTGACGTAGGCATTTCAGAAGGCCATGCGGTGACATTTGCCGGCGGAATGGCTGCCGGCGGCAAGAAACCATACGTGGCAATTTATAGTGCCTTCCTTCAGCGTGCGTTTGATAATATAATTCATGATGTAGCCATTCAAGGACTTCCCGTACGATTCTGTATTGATAGGGCCGGGATAGTAGGTGAAGATGGTGTGACACACCATGGTATGCTTGATATAGCTTATCTTCGCATTATACCGGGATTAAAAATTGCTTCACCCATGGATGCGCGAACACTTCGCGATATCATGCACGCATCTCTCGAATGGAACTTCCCGGTAGCCATAAGATATCCGAGAGGAAGATCAGATTCATCAGATTTTAAGCAACCGCTAAGAGAGATATTACCCGGTCGAGGCAGAGCTTTGAAAGTTTCATCTGATGCTAAAATTGCCATCTTATCATTCGGTCCGGTAGGATTGGATGTGCAACAAGCTATTTCACAATTAGAAGAAATGGGAATTAATGCAGACCATTATGATATGATTTGGGCCAAGCCGCTCGATTCTCAACTTCTAAGCGAAATAGCAAATAAATATGACGCAGTAATCACAGTCGAAGATGGAGTTCGCTCAGGAGGATTCGGTTCTGCGGTCAGCGAATGGTTCGATGCAAACTCTCCGACTGTCAGTGTAAGAAGACTGGGTATTCCCGATAAATGGATTCTGCATGGCTCACCTGCGGAATTGAAAGCCGAATGCGGTTATGATACAGCCGGAATTGTGTCGGCTGTCAAAGAAATAAATGATGAAATATCCTCAACTCAGCGATAAGAGAGCCTATGAAAATAATAATTGCCGGTGCAGGAGAAGTTGGTACACATCTTGCCAAGATGCTTTCAAAGGAGGACCAGGATATCACACTTCTCGACAATGACCAGGTTAAGCTCAATATAATTGATTCCAATTATAATCTGATGACTTATAATGGTTCCACCTCATCATTTGATAGTTTACGGGCTGTAGGAATCAAGGATTGTGATTTATATATAGCGGTAACCCCTTTTGAAACAAGGAATCTCGCATCGTGTGCCATAGCCAAAAAGCTCGGTGCGAAAAAGACTGTGGCTCGAATTGACAATTCGGAATACCTCGTGCCGGATAATCGACAGGTTATTCGGGAGCTTGGAATTGACTATGTGATTTATCCGGAACATATCGCCGCCAATGATATTGCCCTCTCTCTGACACATAATTGGGCTCGCTATTGGGGAGAATTACATGATGGTAATTTGCTGCTGATTGGAGTCAAGATACATTCAAATTCAGTTCTGATTAATGTAAAACTGAAAGACATGCCGGTTACTACGCATGATTTTCATATAGCGGCAATCAAGCGTAATAACGAGACCATCATACCAAATGGTAATGATGAAATAAGGCCTGATGATGTGGTATATTTTATAACGACACCACCACATATCGACGAGGTTCGCACTCTTTGTGGCAAAACGAAAAAGAACATAAAGAAGTGCATGATTATGGGTGGTTCACGAATTGCTCGCAGATTTGCATCTCTTTATCATGAAAAATTCAAGATAAAGATTCTTGACAAGGATATTAATGCTTGTGAGCAAATGGCAACACAGCTCCCATATTGTGAAATTGTTTGCGGAGACGGCAGAGATATCGAAGTTCTTCGGGAAAATAATATTTATCAGTATGATGCCTTTCTGGCGCTTACTGAATCTTCGGAAACCAATATTCTCACATGCCTTACTGCCAAGGATTTCGGTGTCTGTAAGACTGTCGCAGACGTGGAAAATCTTCAATTCGTGGGCTTAGCCGACAGTCTGAACATCGGCAATACTATCAATAAGAAATTATTGGCATCAAGCAGAATATATAAGATACTCCTCGATACAGATGAGAGCAATTCGAAATTCTTTGCTCTGGCAGATGCGGAAGTTGCAGAAATATTTGTAAAACATAGAGCTAAGATTACAAAAGCTTCTGTCAAGGATCTACATCTACCTTTCGGCATGACTTTAGCTGCTTTGGTTCGAAATGATCAGGTTATGCTTATCAATGGTAATACCTGTATTCAGGAAGGTGATTATGTAGTAGTTTTCTCGCTCGTAGGCACATTGTCAAAGATAGAAAAGTGGTTCGGATAATTCGCAATGCCTAATATAATTATAAAAAAATCCCGGGTCAACATAGTGATGTTGCTCAGAGTTGTGGGTTGGCTCTTGATGATAGAGTCAGTCTTCATGTTGGCACCACTTGCTGTCTCAATTTTTAATCCGGGTGAATCATGCATTCCATATCTGATATGTATAGGAATTACCGGTGGATCGGGAGTAATAATGATGGCACTTCGACAGCGTTCGAGCGACATGGGCAAACGAGAAGCTATCGTACTGACAGCATCCACTTGGGTAATATTGTCACTATTCGGCATGTTGCCATTTTTGCTTACAGATACGCTTCATTCTGTAACCGATGCATTTTTTGAAACTATCAGCGGTTTTACCACCACAGGCGCTTCGGTACTAAGTTCACTAAATAATGTACCTAAATCAATATTGGTTTGGAGGTGTGTTACACAGTGGATAGGAGGCCTTGGAATAATTCTCTTTACGCTGGCAGTAGTACCGATGCTAAATTCCCCGGGGGGAATGCAGATGTTTAACGCCGAAGTTACGGGAATAACCCATGATAAATTGCGTCCACGAGTATCTTATACAGCTAAAGGCTTATGGGGAATCTATGCCATTCTCACTGCATTATTGGTAATCCTCTTAAATTTTTCAGACATGGGTTTCTATGATTCTCTATGTTATGGATTATCAACTATGTCTACAGGTGGCTTCCCTACAACTGACGCAGGCATTCATGCAATGGAGACGGTTTATGTCAAGATAGTCATGATCATCTTCATGTTTCTTGGAGGCGTGAATTTCGCACTTATTTTCAATTCTGTCACAGGATACACCAAAGGAATCTTAAACAATACCCCCCTTAAAGCATATCTGATCTGTATCGGCGGAGGAACAGTATTATTTATTATAGATCAATTAATTAATAAGACTACATTTAATTGGTCAGACCTGAGTCTTGATCCACTTTTCCAATCTGTTTCAATTCTGTCATCTACAGGTATTGCCGAACCGGATTTTCATGATTGGGGCTCACTATCAGTCGTTGTAATGATAATTATGATGGTTATCGGAGCATGCGCCGGGTCAACGTCGGGAGGAGCGAAGATTGACCGTATTGTAATCTTGCTGAGATTCCTGAAAAATGAATTTTATAAAATGATGCACCCCGGTGCAGTCACCACTGTGATTATGAATGGTAAAGGTACTACAAATGCGATTGTAAACAAGACCTTAGCCTTTCTATTTATATATATTTTTACAATTATTGCCGGGGGCCTGGCACTTTCCTTATTAGGACTAAATCTTAGCGATGGCTTATATTGTGCACTTCAGGCCATATCTAACACCGGCCTTGGTTCAGATGCCACAGGTGTTTATGGCGATTATTCTCATATAGCACCGGCCGGAAAATGGATTTTAGGAATGATTATGTTGATAGGTCGTCTTGAAATATTTACCGTCCTTCTTCTTTTCACTCCGAGTTTCTGGCGCAGATAGCAAAGGATATATCCCTCGTTATGGATATACCCTTTTGTACCAATCAAGTGTACGGTAATATGCTTCCGAATTGGTATTCCTATTCAAGTAGAGATGTGTGGATACTCCGGATATGTTTGCATCGTCCCACCATTGGCTGTTAAAGTTAATTTTAGACTCCGCATGGTATAACACAAACTCATTCATAATGCGGTTAATCTCATTGGCACGATTCTCATTACCATTAAGTTCCGCAGTCAATGTCAGTACTTGCCTGAGGTCGTAATATGGATAGCCGGATTTTCTTGAATAGTTGAGCAATTGGGAACTTGAAGGTCTTAAATTACCGAAATTATATATATCTTTAGCCAGCTCCGCAACTGATTGAATCTTTGATATATCAAATACCCCGACAGTCACAGGTTGACCATAGTCAGCATAGACCTTATAGAACATCGCCGCAGCCTTGGTTAATTCCGGCTTTTCCATCATAAGATATGGTAGTACTCGCTGGTAATTCATACCTGAACTCCACACTTCAGTGGGATAGGCTACTATATGATCACACTTATCGCGGAATTGATACAAAACCTCAATTGAAGCCATGTAGCAACAATCAAACCAAATGAAATCGAATGTGTCAGAAGGCACTGCTTCAGCAAGCTCATCTATGTCGGTCCAGTCAACAGTAAATCCATCCTCCGAATTATAACCGCCGCCGTATGCCTTATGCTTATGATCACTGAATTCGGGAGTCCATGAAGTGCCATGTCCCCAGAATATCAGACCTTGCTTTGCATCGGGATATACTCTCTTTGCATCATTAAGCACTTGTGAGATTCTCTCCGGGTCTGTTGATAATCCGTAATAATCATATTTTATCAAAGTATCAAGACGCACAGTGTTATCATTATATCGGGCAACTCTGTATAATCCTGATTTTTTTGAATCTGTATCTGTCTTATATAAAAGGAATTGTGCAGAATTATCAGAACATGATGATATATATTTAGTTATCTCTGAATAATCATCTGCAAAATCTTTGGCAAGACTTGAATTATTTACAGCGTATAATATTATAGATCTTTTGACCTCTGAAGAATCGAACTTGACCGGTGCGGGTTGTGCAGGTTCATTTTTTGTACATGAACTTGACATACAACAAATCAAATATGCTGCGACCGCTAAATATATTGTTATTCTTTTCACAATATATCTAACGGCCGCAGAGGGGTATTTTGTGTGTATTTAGGATTATTTAGTACGTTTGAGTGTATACTGTGCCACATTCTCCGGCAACTGTAGATCTGCGTTTACCATCACCAGTGTTGAATCATTTTCAGCGAGAAGATATATAGGACCTTCTGCACTACCGACCTGAGAATCCTTATTGTCACGCACCAGTTTCAAATATTTCTTTCCATCTTTATTTTCTACGATAAAATCGCCTTCTGAAAGGAAAGACTTGGTGTCGCGAGTTCCCATCACTGCTGTTGAATCTGAAACCAGGAATGTTTCGTTCAGATCATAATCACCATCCGTATAATTCTGATCATCATCAAAATCTAATTTGAGTGTATATCGCACACCATCGGCATCAGCTGCGGGGAGCACTCCTGTATAAATTTCAATACGATCACCTTTCTTTTCATTCTTGCAACTATTTTTATTGCAATTGCATGATGCAAGACCTGTCACTGCGAGTGCTGCAAGTGCAGCTACCATAAATGTTTTCTTCATTCTATTTTCTCTTTGATAATATTACAAATATAACATTTATGGGCTTTAAATAGTTCGGTGACCCGGGTTATCTACCCGAGTCACCGAACTACATATAATTACAAATTTACTCGTCTACCTTTTCGATTACTATATCAAATGTATTGAGAAAATCCATGGTCTTGGCAATATAATCCTCCATCACTACATCTTCCTCGACAAAAGGCACATGCTTGCGGAATTCCTGCATGACATATTCGATATATGGAGATGATTTCAGTGGTCTGCGGAAGTCAATGCCCTGAGCGGCATTCATAAGTTCTATTGCGGCAATGTAGCGAAGATTATCTATGATTTTATGCAACTTAGTTGCTGAGTTTGCACCCATCGACACAAGATCTTCCTGCCCGTTTGAGCTTACGATAGAATCACATGATGCCGGCCATGCATACATTTTATTTTGTGAGACAACAGATGCGGCGGCATATTGCGGAATCATAAAACCGGAATTCAATCCCGGTTTAGCCACAAGAAATTCGGGCAATCCGCGCTGTCCCAATATGAGCTGGGCAACCCTGCGCTCGGATATATTACCCAACTCATGAAGTGCTACACCCATATAGTCGAAAGCAAGAGCCAACGGCTCTCCATGGAAATTACCCCCGGATACCACTAAATCATCATCAGGGAATACCGTCGGATTGTCTGTAACCGAATTTATTTCGATGTGAAGCACATTGGTAACATGAATCATGGCATCTTTAACCGCTCCATGGACCTGCGGAATGCAACGGAAGGAATAAGGATCTTGCACATGCTCCTTATACCTTGATATCAACTCACTACCCTTGAGAAGATTGCGGAAAATTTTTCCTGTTTCGATCTGCCCAGGATGCGGACGCACTTGCTGAATACAGTCGAGGAAGGGTTCTATACGCCCATCGAATGCTTCAAGTGACATTGCGCCAAACAGGTCAAAACAGTTGACCATATGCCACCCGTCAATAAGTGCTTTTATGCCGTTGGCACTCATAAATTGTGTGCCGTTGAGGAGTGCCAAACCCTCTTTTGATTTCAGTTTGATAGGACGCCAACCCATTTGGGCAAGCATATCTTCACTCTTGATTCTTCTTCCTTCGAAGAATACTTCACCCTCACCTATCAGTGGGAGAAAAAGGTTTGCCAAAGGTGCGAGGTCTCCCGATGCTCCAAGCGAACCCCTGTCGAATACTACAGGAATGATGTCATTATTATAAAAGTCGAGAATGCGCTCCACTGTTTCCACCTGCACACCACTGAATCCCATAGAGAGAGCATGAGCTTTGAGAAGCAGCATCAGTCGCACCACATCGGTATCAACCGGAGTTCCTATACTGCACGAATGACTCTTTACAAGGTTTTCCTGAAGAGTAGACAACTCCTCAGGAGAGATATGCTTATTGCACAGAGAACCGAATCCGGTAGTAACACCATATATCGGCTCCTTACTTTCATAAGTCTTTACATCAAGGAAATCGCGGCAATGACTTATCCGCTCGCGTCCTTCATCAGAAAGAGTAAGCTTCGCTCCACTCTTCAGAATTTTTTCAATCAGGTCGTATGTAAGATGTCCTGACCCTATAGCATAAGTTTTCATTGGTATTATATTTTCCGATTTATTTCCGAGTGTTATTCACCTCCGTTTGTCGTATACAAGATTTCCGCTGCAAATGGTAGCACCCACGCAATTCATGCCTACATAGTAAGGAAGAGCCTTGTAGGTGTCAAAATTTAGAATTATCAGGTCACCATATTTCCCAATCTCTAAAGAACCTCTATCCGAGGCTTCACCCAGTGCTGCAGCTCCATTCAGAGTAAGCGCGGTAATAACACTCTCAATGTTCATACCCATATAAATCGTGGCAAGGGCAATAGTCAAAGGAATTGAGCCGGAGAAGCAACTTCCGGGATTTAAATCAGTGGCAAGCGCTACTGCACAACCGGCATCAATAAATTTGCGTGCAGGTGCAAAAGGTTCTTTGAGTGCAAATGCTGTAAGGGGCAATAATGTGGCAACTGTGCCACTGTCTGCCATGCATCTGATACCTTTATCACTTACATGGAGCAGATG
>CAMWLY010000043.1 GCA_947175145.1 uncultured Muribaculaceae bacterium
ACGGACAACTGCTGCCCCCGGTAAAGAAAGGTGAGAAACTTTCTGCCGACACCATCACCGCTACTCAGCGCTTCACCCAACCGCCGGCACGCTACACCGAAGCCACACTGGTGCGCAAGATGGAGGAACTCGGTATAGGACGCCCCTCCACCTACGCTCCGACAATCTCTACGCTGCAGACACGTGAATATATTCAGCATGGCGACTCCGAAGGTTCATTGCGCAATTACCACCTGCTCACCCTCAAAGGATCAGAAATAACAGAAACTACCGAAACAGAGAAACACGGCTCGACCCGCGGCAAACTCGTGCCAACAGACATAGGCATGGTCGTAAATAGCTTCCTGACCGAATATTTCCCTGATATTCTCGACTATAGTTTCACGGCCCGCGTAGAAGAGAAATTCGATGAGATAGCCGAGGGGAAACTCCCATGGCAATCAGAAATGTCGGATTTCTACACCGGTTTCCACCCCTCAATTGAAAAAGCCGACAATATGCGTCTTGACCATAAAGTCGGAGAGAGAATACTCGGCGAGGAACCCGGCACCGGCGAACGCGTATCGGTAAAAATAGGCCGATTCGGACCTGTGGTTCAAATCGGAGATGCCGAATCCGCAGAGAAACCGCGTTTCGCAAGTCTTGCACCTCACCAGAGCATACAAACCATTACACTCGAAGAAGCTCTTAAGCTTTTCGAACTTCCACGCACTGTGGGTGAATTTGAGGGTAAAGAGGTGACCGCCGCTGCAGGTCGCTTCGGGCCATACATAAAATTCGATGGTGGGTTTATCTCCATTCCATCGGATCTCGATCCGCGCACCATAACAATCGAACAAGCGCAGGAGCTTATAACCCGCAAGCGCGAAGAGGAGGCCAACCGTCTGATTATGACATTCGATGAGCTGCCCGGTGTGGAAATACTTCGCGGCCGCTTCGGACCATACATAGCATACAAAAAAGAGGGTGCCAAAAAATCGGTAAATTACAAAATACCCAAGGGCACTGACCCCGAATCACTTACAGCCGATGCCGTGCGTGAGCTGATGGAAAAGCAGGACGCCACACCAAAGAAGACACGCGCACGCAAAACCAAGTAAATTAGCAAACCTCGGGGCGTTAAAAGTTGTTATAGCAGTATAACGACTTCCACTATGACTGCACAAAAACGCTCCCTTCCGGTTCGGGTAGCGAAATGGTTCATCATATCGCTCGCCTCAATAATAGCACTGTTAGTGTTGGCCCTTCTGGCCGTCACTCTCTGGCTTACCCCCTCGCGACTGGCAAATCTTGTAAACCGCGAGGCTTCCAAGGCCATGCATGCTGACCTCAAGGTATCCGACATCAATTATACCTTATGGTCTACATTCCCACATTTTCGCATTCAGATTGATTCGGTTGAACTCCGCAGCCGCACACTTGACTCTCTGCCCGAAAGCCAACGGAAAAATTTACCTGAGAATGCGGACTTTCTGCTGTCGAGCGGGCCTCTTTCAGGCGGAGTGAATCTCGCCGGACTGCTTCGCGGCCGCATTATGCTCGGCGATCTTAAAGTCGACAATCTCAAGGTTAATCTCGTGGCACTCAATGATAGTGTCAATAATTTCGATATCGTAACTTCAGATGATTCTTCCGGGCATATACCATATTTTCATGTAGATAATCTCCGGGTATTGAGAGGGGAAATATCATTTACCGGTATACCTTCCGACACCTACGCCAAAGTCGATCTTGCCGATGCCAGGCTCAAACCCGGCAAGCATCTCAAGAAGAAAGATACCTACTCGCTGGCTCTCAACGGTAATGTGTCGGCTCAGAGCGACGGGCTGGTAATATTCCGCAAATTCCCCTTCGGGCTTGACGGTGATGTCAACATAGGCTTCAAACCATTCTCGGTTTCCACCGACAACTATCGCGTGGCACTGGGCAGAGTCCGCGGGCGCGTATCCCTGAGTCTTGAAGCCGGCGAGAACCCCGCGCTTCACAGTTTCCGCTATGATATGGAGGGTTCTACTCTCGATGATCTGCTATCGGTTATACCGGGTAGCGACAAGCTTATGCTTTCAGGACTGAAAGCCGATGTAGATGTCGATGCATCGGCAGCACTCACCTCTCCCTATAAATTTTCTTCTGCATATCTGCCATCGGTGCGTATAGACTTCGGTGTGCCGGCAGGAACACTTGAATACACCCTCAACAGCGGCCGCACCATTACCGCAGACCATCTCGGCCTGCAGGGCAGCTTCCTCTTCGATGGAGCTCACCCATCGAAATCACTCGTAGAGATACCCAATCTGGAGATAGCCGGTGAGGGTTCCAACCTGCAACTCGAAGCCCGGGCCACTGACCTCGCTAATGACCCGCTTGTGACCACACGCATCAAAGCCAACGGTGATCTGGCCGCATTAGCCAAACATATCCCGGCCATCATAAAATACAACCCTCAGGGGGATTATGACCTCAATACAGAATTCAGCTTCCGGATTGATGGGGAAACCGTGCATGCCGTGGCATTCACGGCCGATGTCAAATCCGCCCGGCTCAAGGCTAAAGTCAACGGCTCTACTATTCAAGCCCGCGACTTCGAGGTTTCCACACATGAAGATTATGCCGACGCGGTGACTACCTCGGCACTCGCAAACAATATTCCATACACCCTCTCTCTTAAGGCAGCCAATCTTTCATATTTCGCTCCGGCCGACACTCTCGATATGAAAGTAGGGAATCTTACGGTCCAGGCCGATGTGAAGCCGGGCAGAAACAAATCCGCCAAACGCACCGGCACAATGCTTGTCAAGGCAGGCAATGCGGCAATCTCAAAAGGCAAGATGAAGTCAGCACTTCGCGGCCTCGATCTGAGTCTTAAAGGTTTTGAGCGCTCGGTGGCGCGCCGCTTCGGGAATTATGCAACTCCGGCTGCATGGGGGGCCGATGCCTCTCGCCTGAATGGCATAGAGCACTCCCCCGAACTGATTACTGTGTCGCTTCCTGAAATCGCACGCAATCTTCTGGCCGATTTCGATGCCAATCTTACAGCTCGACTTGACAAGGCCACAATAAAGGTGCCCGGATATGCTGCCACAAGCAGTATCCGCAACTTCTATATGACAGCCAATACCGACTCTGTATCCATCAGACGACTGCGTTTCGACAGTGGAAGCACCGGTGGAAATATCGCTCTTACAGCAGCTAATCTGCGGCAATTCCTGACCTCACGAACTCCGGCACCTTTACGGCTGAATGTAATGGCCGATATCGATACGCTGCAGCTCAACCAGCTCGCACGCCTCTGGGCCGACGCCAATCCGCAATCAGCAGTGGCCCGCGGTGATGAAGCCGCTATGGGTGAAGGCAACAATACACGCACCATGATGCTGCCCAGAAATGTGGAAGCCAACATACGGGCCAAATCGAAGCGCACCCGCTATATCAATCTCGCCTTCAGCGACCTCCTGGCCAATGTGCACCTCGCCAATGGTATCCTTGACGTCGACACTCTCCAACTGGCCACAACATTTGGCGCGGCCGGAGCATCATTCCGTTATGACACTTCCGATATAGAGCGCCTTGGCCTTAGCGCCAATGTCGACATTGACTCTATATCGATAACCGGAGCCTTGGCGAAATTCCCCGCTCTGCTTCGCGACATGCCATCACTGGCGAATCTTTCAGGAACTCTTGCAGCCTCACTGCGCGGAGGCGGTTTGATCTATCCGAATATGTATATCAACATTCCCTCCCTTTCGGCCAATGCCAACCTTGACGCGCTGCATATTCGTCTGGAGCAAGATGACTTCATACGACGCATTACCCGCATGCTGATGCTCCCCGACCGCACCCTCGATTTTGCCAACATCAATATCAGAGCCGGCGTTCACAATAATCTTCTTGAAGTTTATCCCTTTAATTTCCAAGTAGATAAATACCGTCTGATACTTGAGGGCGTGAATAATTTCAATGGTGACCTATATTATCACATAGGGGTAGAAAAATGGCCCCTGATGATGCCTTTCGGAATCAACATCAAGGGCTCGTATCATCACCCGCAAGTGCGATTCGGCAGCAAAGACTGGCATGATCGCAACGGAGCGGAAGTCACCATCGGAGTCGAGGATTATAATAAGCTGAACCTGATGCACGAAATGCGCCACTATGGCGGAGTGCTCGTGCACACGGCAGCAGCTTACCGCGGTCAGTAACAGCTAAGATTAGCCTACCGAAGCACCGGGCTGCACATCGGCTGTGGGGCCGACCACTGTCAGAGTGCCGTCGGGATTCACAGCCGACATTATCATGCCCTGTGACTCGATACCCATCATCTTGCGCGGTGCGAAATTAGCCACAAAGCATATCTCTTTGCCGACAAGCACTGAGGGATCCTCATAACTCTGCGCTATACCCGAGAGTATGGTGCGCGGTGTGCCTGTGCCGTCATCTATCAGGAACTGCAGCAGTTTCTTAGACTTTTTGACTTTGCAGCATTCGAGCACTCTGCCCACACGGATATCCACTTTTTCGAAATCTTCAAACGCACACTCGGACTTCACCGGCTCCGGTTTCCAGGCTTTCATCTCATTAGCCTTCTTGGTGTCGAGAAGCTTCTGAACCTGCGCCTCCACCTCGGAATCCTCTATTTTCTCAAAGAGAAGCTGAGCTTCGCCGATGTGAGCGCCGGCTGGCACGAGGTCGAAACAACCGAGCATATCCCATGTAATCTTATCGCCTCCGAGCATCTTGACAAGTTTCTCCGACATGAATGGAAGGAACGGCTCAAATGCAATCGAAAGATTCGCGCAGAGGTTGATCGCGATATTCAGTATTGTACCGGTGCGGGTCATATCGCTCTTGGCCACTTTCCAAGGCTCGGTTTCCTGCAGATACTGATTGCCTGCGCGAGCCATATCCATAGCCAGCTTCAGAGCTTCGCGGAAGTGGAAAGTATCGAGTGCCTCACTCATCTCTTTCTTCAGCTCTTTAACCTGGGCTATAAGCTTCTCCTCGGCCTCGGTCAGCTCCACAGCCGCCTGAAGCACTCCATCGAAATACTTATGGGTGAGCACCACAGCGCGATTCACAAAGTTGCCGAGAATCGCCACGAGCTCACTGTTATTTCTCGCCTGGAAATCACGCCACGTGAAATTATTATCCTTGGTTTCGGGAGCGTTGGCAGTCAGCACATAGCGGAGCACATCCTGCTTACCCGGGAAATCCCTGAGATATTCGTGCAGCCACACAGCCCAGTTGCGTGAGGTCGAAATCTTGTCATCTTCCAGATTAAGGAACTCATTGGCCGGCACATTGTCGGGCAGATTATATGAGCCGTCGGCCATAAGCATAGCCGGGAATACAATGCAGTGGAACACTATATTATCCTTACCTATAAAATGGAGCATTCTTGTTTCGGGATCTTTCCACCACTTGGTGTAATCATCGCCTACCAGATCTATAGTATTCGAAATATATCCGATTGGCGCGTCAAACCACACATAGAGCACTTTACCCTCGGCGCCCTCTACCGGCACGGGAATGCCCCAGTCGAGGTCGCGACTCACGGCTCTGGGCTGCAGACCCATGTCGAGCCATGATTTACACTGACCGTATACATTTGATTTCCACTCCTTGTGGTCTTCAAGAATCCACTTTTCGAGATCCGGCTGCCACTTATCGAGGGGAAGATAATAATGCTTTGTCTCGCGCAATACAGGTTCGGCGCCTGTAATCGCTGACTTCGGATTTATCAGATCTGTAGCATTGAGCGAAGTGCCGCAGGCCTCACACTGGTCGCCGTAGGCATGTTCGTTGCCGCAATGCGGGCAGGTGCCGACCACATAGCGATCGGCCAGAAACTGATTGGCTTCCGGATCATAAAGCTGCATGGAGGTTTTCTCCACAAATTCTCCCTTATCGTAGAGTTTGCGGAAGAAATCTGAAGCCGTCTTGCGATGCGTTTCCGATGTGGTTCGGCCATACACATCGAATGATATGCCGAATTCCTCAAATGAATCCTTGATAATCTTATGATAGCGGTCCACAATATCCTGCGGAGTCACACCCTCATTGCGGGCCTTGATTGTGATAGGCACACCATGCTCGTCGCTACCTCCGATCATTAGCACTTCGCGACCCTGCAGACGCAGGTATCTCGCATAGATGTCAGCCGGCACATAGACTCCGGCGAGGTGTCCGATATGCACCGGCCCGTTGGCGTAAGGCAGTGCTGTGGTGATGAGTGTGCGCTTGAAATCCTTCATACTATCTCTATTTTAGGCTTCGCGTATGATGCGAAATACTTTATAATCAATAAAATGAAAGCCGGGGAACCTTGCGGTTTCTCCGGCTTTCTGTCGGGGTGAGGCGACTCGAACGCCCGACCTCTACGTCCCGAACGTAGCGCGCTAACCAACTGTGCTACACCCCGATAGCTTTTAAGCCACATAAAAACTACATTTTATTGCGACTTTCAGCGACTGCAAAACTACAAAAAAAATCCCATATCGCAAAATATCGGGCCTTTTTCCTCAAAAAAAGATTTGGTCTCATGTTTTATAAAAGATAGACTTTTGAGTTGAAACTTTTATGCTTTTTTAAATGTTAATCTTCTAAAACCAACCAAAAAAATAGGGCAAGAAGTCCTATCCCCTATAAGGGACCATACAATCCGGTTTATTGCATTTATGGAAAGAAATTAAATATCGAAAAAATATAAGCGCTATGAATAAACACTCTATGCTTCAGAAGACAATTTTATCTATAGTTTGTGCAGGCACCTTAATCACCGGAGTCGGTTGCACATCTCTAAAGAATACTTGGAATGGCATGACTGAGACCGGTCAGGGAGCGTCGGCCGGAGGTCTTGGCGGAGCTGCAGTTGGAGCCGGCGTAGGTGCTCTGATTGGTGGAGGTAAAGGGACATGGATTGGTGCGCTTGTAGGGGCTGCGCTCGGAGCCGGCACCGGAGCACTCGTAGGCAATGCCATGGATAAGCAGAAAGCAGCCCTCGAGCAAGAACTTGCACAGGTTAAATCTCAGGTTAATAACAATAGCGAGGCCATTGATGCCAACTCACAGGCAATAAATGATATAAAGGTCGAGATGGTCAAAGACCGAAACAATCTCGACGCAATTAAACTCGTGATGGGCGATGCAGTGCTTTTTCCCACCGGTTCCTACACTCTTTCGGCCGGTGCGGAAGCCACACTCAGCCGAGTCGCCTATAACCTCAGTCAGTTCCCGGATACCGATGTGACAGTAATCGGATATACAGACAATACCGGCTCCGAACAGCTTAACCAGACTCTTTCTCTCGAACGCGCTCAGAGCGTGGTCAACTATCTGGAGCAAAAGGGAATCAGAACCTCACGCTTGCAAGCTATCGGTCGCGGATGGAATGACCCTGTAGCTTCTAATTCAACAGCTGCCGGTCGCGCCCAGAATCGGCGTGTAGAGATCTATATCACAGCTAATAAAGCAATGATAGAGAAAGCTCAACAGACGAACTGATGGCACATTAAAGACTTATTGTTATAGATTGTCGGCGGTGACTATTTTCAGAGAGCGCACGGAGAGACGCGCCTCGAGATATTTGCGGAATTTCTCGGACTGAGCACTATTCATGCGCCCTTTATAGCTCACAAGAGCCACATTGAGCGTATCGAGCGCACCGGTGGCTACATTGCCGGCTATGGCTCGCGTCACAGCTATGTCTGCCACTTCCGGAAACAGAACCCTGAGTTCCGGCGCAATGGCAGCTCCTATGGTATCATTAGCCGTAAGCCTTTTTAGTGAGTCGATGGCAGCTTGCTGGTTATTGATGGTATTCTGTGTGATTTGATACATATCACGGAGCATCGAAGAGGTAGCTTGTGTCACATCGATTCCGGCATCGGGAGAATCACCCTGAATGATTCGCAACCGAGTGCCTTCGAGATGATAATCGGGAAGTTTATCTGTGAGCGCAAGCATCAGTGAATCCTGCGGCAACACTCGCCCTACAAGATTCACAGTGAGCAGCTTCTTGCCATCATTCATCGACGCCACAGAGCGAAGCACCTGAGTGCCCTTGAAATTAAATTGCTCATCGACAAACTTATTGCAATTATTGGTAAACGATGACTGCTGATACATGCGAATTGTCAGCAGGCAGGCAGGTATCATGGTCAAGATTGCTATGGTATATACCAGATTGCGCACACGTCGCGCACGCTTCGGATTAGAGAAATCCTTCACCTGATAGTGCATCAGCTTAACCCCGATAGTTGTGGCGCAAGCAATAAATACAGAATTTATAAAGAATAGGAACAACGCACCGAAGAAATAATGCATCTGCCATGTAGCAAGTCCGTAGCCGACTGTGCAAAGCGGAGGCATAAGGGCAGTCGCGATGGCCACTCCCGGAAGTACATTCCCTTTAAGACGGCTCCCTATGGCAAGTATGCCCGCTGCACCACCGAAGAATCCTATAAACACATCATATATGGTTGGCGATGTTCTCGCCAACAATTCGCTATGCCCCTCGTTGACCGGAGAAATCAGGAAATACAATGTAGAGGTCGCTATACTGAACAATGCCGCCATCATCAGATTGCGGAAAGAGCGTTTTATCAGTTCAAAATCATGAATACCCACTGCGAGTCCGATGCCGATAATCGGGCCCATAAGCGGCGATATAAGCATCGCGCCTATGATTACCGCCGTGGAGTTGGTGTTAAGACCTAACGAGGCAATAAATATTGCCACAATCAGCACCAGAATATTAGTGCCCCGGAATGACACACCCTCCCGAATCGCAGCCTCGGCATCAGCCTGCGGCAGCAAGTCAGGAGTCAAATCGAAATATGCCGCCACACTAACTTTAAGCTTCTGTAAAAGATCTGATATTTTCATAATGACATGTATTCAACTGCTAATTTAATCAAATTCTTTAAGACATCAACTTCTCCCGAAAAAGTCGGGATCCGAAACTGATTCCCCCTTATAAAAATTGCTAAATAATGATAAACGTTCAAAAAGAGAATATCCACCCCTTAACCATGACTGCAAGTTAATTAAAAATATAAAAAAACGACTGAATGGAAATGTTGCATTAGATGAAATTAAAATGTATATTTGCCACTTACAGAACACAAAACTTTTTCCGGGGGCAATCGCTCCGATGACCGATTGTTACCGAATTTATAAAACAAACAGCAACAAACCTTTTCATGCGCTATACTAATATCTTAAGACTCGCATCAATCGCCATGGCAATGGCAATCTGCCAATCGGCAAATGCCGGTTATCCGGCCGGATATTATAACTCTTTAAAAGGGAAATGCGGTGCCGAACTCATGTCTGCCATCAAAGCCCTTTGTGTGAACCATAAAGAGATCAGCTACAGTTCCGGAACCTGGAATGCGTTTAAATCTACCGATGTTCGCGTAATTAATGGTCAGGAATACTGGTGGGACATGTACTCAAACAACAATGTACTTGTCAGCTCAGGTCACCCCGGCATGAATGTAGAGCACTCCGTGGCCAACTCATGGTGGGGTGGAACCAAAAATGCGGCATATAAGGATATAGTGCATCTGAATCCCTCCGACCAGACTGCCAACAGCCGCAAGAGTAATTATCCGATTTGCGAAATCGGGTCTGTGAGCTGGACAAATAATGTTACCACCGTGGGCAGCCCTAAATCCGGTCAGGGAGGCGGCTCGAGCTATGGTTATGAACCTTGCGATGAATACAAGGGTGATTTCGCCCGCGTATTCATGTATATGTTTACCACCTACGATGACCTGAACTGGAAGTACACCTGGATGATAGATAAAGCCAGTGGAACCATGTTTGCATCGTGGGCGCGCGATCTGGTGCTCCGCTGGCACGCCAAAGACCCTGTAAGCGAGAAAGAACGCAAGCGCAACGATGGTGTGGAAAAGGAACAGGGCAACCGCAATCCATTTATCGACCTGCCTGATTTGGCAGACCATATCTGGGGAAAACTCAAAAATGTGCCTTATGGCTCCACTGACCCGGGTCCCGGCTCCGATGAGGAATACCGCGATGAATACAACTGGCTTGACCAATCCTCAACCACTCTCGACGATGGCTGGACCTTTGAAAATGAGGAACTCCCCTCGGAGTTGAGCTATATATGGACATGGAGTTCCAACAATAGCAAGTATTATCTGAAGAGTTCGGCTTATCTGAACGGCACTCCATATCAAGCCAAAAGCTATGCCTTTGGCCCCGAGATATCGCTTAAAGACGCCAACTCTGCCAAGATGACTTTCGACCATGCCGCCAAATTCCAGACCAACTTCAAGCAGCATTGCGGAGTTGCCGTGCGCGATATGGAAACCGGAGAGACCTCCAAGGTGGAAATCACCAATTGGCCTGCAGCCGGCTCATGGACATTTGTAAAGAGCAACGAAGTGGATTTGACCCCCTGGCTGGGCAAGAAGGTGCGCGTAGGATTTGTATATGGTTCCACACCAGATGGTGCCGATACCTGGGAGGTTTGCAATCTCAATCTTAAAGTCGTGCGCTCCACAAGCAGTATAACCGCACCCGAGACCGAAGATGATTCCGAGCTTGTCGAAGTCTGGGGCAATAATATCCTCGCCCCCAACGGTGCAAGAATTTTTGACATGAATGGTCGTGAGGTTTCCGGTAAAAACCTGAACCGCGGTATATATATAGTGGTGAAACCCACATTCTCCAAAGCCGTAAAAATAATGATAAAATAAGGTCTCGACATGAATAAAGGAACTTTCTTGGGGGCTGTGCTCGCGCTTGCGGCAGGTTATGCTGCTGCCGAAGTGCCACAGGGTTATTATGGAAGTCTCGAGGGGAAAAGCGGTGATGCACTTGCTACCGCAGTGGCCGATTTAGCGGGCTACCATCTCACTATAACCTACAACACCAAAACATGGCCCGCTTTTGAAAAAACCGATGTGCGCGAGATTGCCGGCCGACAGGTTTGGTGGGACATGTATAGCAATAATCTCGTGTGGCTCCCGGGGCATGATTCCATGAATATCGAACATGGTGTGGCCAACTCATGGTGGGGAGGTAAATCAGGAAGCACTCAGGCATATAGCGATCTATTCCACCTTACACCTTCCGACCAGAATGCCAACAACAAGAAAGACTCATATCCGCCGGGGGAAGTGGCAGATGCTCGCCTTCTCGACAATGGACTCCTGAAAATCGGAACCCCGGCTCCCGGCCAGGGAGGAGGTGCCACAAGTGTCTTTGAACCGGCTGATGAATATAAAGGTGATTTCGCAAGAGCTTATTTCTATATATTCACCACCTACGCTGATTTGAGTTGGAAAGAAAATTACGCTTACGTGTATGACACCGCCGGAGCATTGCAACCATGGGCGGTGGAGCTTCTGCTTAAATGGCATCGCCAGGATCCGGTGAGTACCAAAGAGAAAGAGCGAAACGAGCAGATCTATCTGCTTCAGAAAAACCGCAATCCATATATCGATTACCCTGACCTCGCCGAATATATCTGGGGTAATAAGAAGGGGGTGGCATACACTCCTGCCGCCACACCGGCTGTAGCCACCGACAGACCGGAGGCCCCGACATTTTCCGGCTCACCCCGCATGACAGCCGTTAACACCTACTCCACAACATATCAGGGTGATACCGAAGTAAAAATCAATCATGTCGGCAAGCTCAATATTAGACTTGACAATGGAGCATGGATAGAACCGACAGGAGACATCATCTCGATTCCGGCATCAGATTCCGGCATCGTGCACACACTCGAAGCATATTCCACCGACACTGAAAGCGGACTCAACAGCCCGATAGCACGCCTCCATCTGAGGAGTACCGACCCCGACGAAATTGATTATACCAATTACCGCTGGATTCGCATGTCAACTCAGGTAAACACCCCTGTGGTAAACAATCCTCTGATACTGGTGAGCGACAATATGCTGCATGTCATGTCGACCGATGGCGGCACCACCTCCAAAACATTTATGGAATCTGCCGGCTTCCCCGATGTAGACAGTGACTGTGATATGATTTCCTGTATTCCCGACCGCTCGGCAATCGTGAAATTTGAAAATGTAGGAAACAGCAAAGTCGCCCTCCGCATTTTTGACATCCACAACAAACCTGTGGGATACTGGAACACTTCTGCAGCCAAAGCCATGCGTCTTGACGCGGTCAAATACACTCCGGCTCAATACACACTCGATAGCGAAGGTAATTTCACGCTGACCTTCGATGGCACCGGAGTTGGTTCGCTGCAATTTAACCAGACACAACCCAGGTTCCTGAACTATACCACAGCGCAGAAACCTGTGAGAATATATCTGCGTAACGACGTCAGGCCCTCCGGCATAGAGAATTTCCCGACTGATGAACCTGATGACTGGAAGATAGGAGTATCCGATGGCAACATCACCCTTCCGGCCAAGGCCGTGATAATCGACCTTCAGGGGAGACAAATCAGTGGAGACCGGCTGCAACCCGGCATCTACGTGGTGACAGATGGCCGCAGATCTGAAAAGATAATTATCTGATCTCTCAAAACCCGATAACCTATGGTTTATCGGAATAAGCGATAGAAAACATAAACCAACAATACCAATAAAACACAACCTTTTTTATGCTACAAGAGACGAATGTGAAACCCATCGACAAGGTGGTGGTGCGATTCGCAGGAGACTCCGGCGACGGAATGCAGCTTGCCGGCAACCTCTTCTCGAACATATCGGCGGAGATAGGTGATGAGATTTCCACTTTTCCCGACTACCCGGCCGAGATTCGCGCTCCGCAAGGCTCGCTGAGCGGAGTGTCAGGTTATCAGGTAAGTGTAGGCAAAGGAGTTCACACTCCCGGCGATGAAGCCGATGTGCTCGTTGCGATGAATCCTGCCGCCCTCAAGACCAACCTCCGCTATCTGAAGCGCGATGGTGTGGTGGTTTGCGATGTAGACTCCTTCACACCCGCCAATCTCAAGAAGGCTGAATACGCATCTTCTGACCCGGTCAAGGAACTTGGCATCGACCCCGAAAGAATCATGCTCGTGCCCATGACAACCTTGCTCAAAAACACCCTGGCTGATTCCGGACTCGACCAGAAAGCCATGATGAAGAGCAAAAACATGCTGGCCCTCGGTGTAATCTGCTGGCTTTTCGACCGCCCGGTAGAAAATGTTCTCAAGAAACTCAAAGCTAAATTCGCAAAGAAGCCGGCTGTATATGAAGCTAATGCCAAGGTGCTCCGCGCCGGTTGGGACTACGGTCACAACACTCACTCCTCGATGCCTGTATACAGAATCGACACCACCGAGTCGCGACCCGGCACATATACCGATGTAACCGGCAACACAGCAACCGCATGGGGTCTTATCATGGCTTCGGAAAAGAGTGGCCGTCCGCTCTTCCTCGGCTCATATCCCATCACCCCTGCCACTGATATACTTCATGAGCTGGCCAAGCGCAAAGACCTCGGCGTAAAGGCTGTGCAGATGGAAGATGAAATTGCCGGCGTTTGCTCTGCAATCGGAGCAAGCTATGCCGGACATCTGGCAGTAACTTCTACTTCAGGCCCGGGTCTGGCCCTTAAATCAGAAGGCATCGGACTGGCTGTGATGGCAGAACTTCCGCTGGTGGTAATTGATGTGCAACGCGGTGGTCCCTCGACCGGTCTGCCCACAAAAACCGAGCAGACCGACCTCATGCAGGCTCTCTATGGCCGCAACGGTGAGGCTCCGCTCTGTGTGCTCGCAGCCGTGAGTCCCACTGACTGCTTCCACATGGCATTCGAAGCCGCCAGAATCGCTATGGAGCACATGACTCCGGTGATTCTGCTCACTGATGCTTATATAGCCAACGGCTCCAGCGCATGGCGTATCCCCGAAGCAGATGATTATCCCGAAATACACCCGCATATTCTTCCGGATAATTTGCTCGAACAGGGCTGGAAACCTTTTGACAGGGATTCACAGAAACTTGCCAGATATTGGGCGCTCCCCGGCACTCCCGGGGCTATGCACCGTGTGGGCGGCCTTGAAAAAGACTATCACACCTCTATTATCTCGACCGATGGCGCCAACCATGAACTGATGGTTAATACCCGCCGCGAAAAAATCGCTCGCATCGCCGATGAACTCCCCCCGGTTAAACCGATGTTTGATGATGACGCCGATACAATTCTGGTCGGCTGGGGTGGCACCTACGGCCATCTGCTCACCGCAGTCGATGAACTGAATGCCGAGGGTCACAAGGTCGCATTCTGGCAGTTCAGGTACATCAACCCGATGCCGCACAATGCACTCGACACTCTCAGAAAATACAAGAATATCATCGTTGCCGAACTCAACACAGGCATGTTTGCCGACTACCTGCAGATGAAACTTCCCGGCAAAGAGATACTCCGAATCAACAAGGTAGAGGGTCAGCCCTTCCTGGTTAGAGAAATTGTAGAAGGTGTAAAGAAACATTTGGAAAAATAAACCGCGACCGGATATGGAACAAAACGAAAACAAGGCCTACGTGGCCAGTGACTACAAAAGCAGTCAGAATGCTCGCTGGTGTCCGGGTTGCGGGGACCACGCGATACTCAATGTGCTTCACAAAGCGATGGCCGAACTTGGAGTAGCGCCCCATGACACAGCCGTGATCTCAGGTATAGGCTGCAGTTCGCGCCTGCCATATTATATGAACACATACGGCATGCACACGATCCATGGCCGCGCTGCAGCTATCGCCACCGGTGTAAAAACCGCCAATCCTGATCTTACGGTTTGGCAAATCTCCGGCGATGGCGACGGGCTTGCCATAGGCGGCAATCACTTTATTCATGCCGTGCGCCGCAATGTTGACATCAACATATTGATTCTCAATAATAAAATCTATGGTCTGACCAAAGGTCAGTATTCTCCCACATCTGACCGAGGCACAGTGTCGAAATCAAGTCCATACGGCACAGTAGAAGATCCCTTTATCCCGGCTGAACTTTGCTTTGGAGCGCGAGGCAACTTTTTTGCCCGCAGCTATGACACCGCCCTCGACACAAGCCGGCAGGTTATGGTAGCTGCTGCCCGCCACAAAGGAGCCGCTGTGGTCGAGATACTGCAGAATTGCGTGATATTCAACGACGGCATACACTCATATTTTGCAGACAAGGAGAAACGCGCCGACCACACCATATTGCTTCGTCACGGCGAAAAGATGCTCTTCGGAGCCAACAACAGCAAGGGCCTTGTGCAGGAGGGATTCGGCCTCAAGGCGGTCACAATCGGAGAAGATGGATATACTATCGATGATGTGCTTGTGCATGACGCACACTGCCGCGACAATTTCCTGCAGCAGCAACTTGCCATGATGGATGGACATGAATTACCGCTTGCCCTCGGAGTAATACGCGATTTCGACGCTTTGGTATATGACCGCGAAGTCGACCGCCAGACCCGCGAAATCAAGGAGAAAAAAGGTTATTCAAACCTGCGTGACATGATTTTAAAAACTCATGAAACCTGGGAAATAAAGTGATAAAAACTTAGATACAGCAATGAACCCGCGCAAAAAACGCGGGTTTTTTTGTAAATATTTCGATTATTGCAAAAAAAAAGTTAACTTTGCAGCCTGATATGCGCAAACTTGATTAAATCGAAGTATTGAGCATTAAGGAAAAAGGAAATAATAAGTTACACATAAAACCTAAAAGACATGTCTGACATCGAACAGAAAGTAAAAGAGATCATCGTAGACAAGCTGACAGTAGACGAAGCAGAGGTTACACCTGCAGCTGAGTTCAACAAAGACCTTGGCGCTGACTCACTCGACACCGTAGAGCTGATCATGGAATTCGAGAAGCAGTTCGACATCACAATTCCCGACGCAGACGCTGAGAATATCAAGACTGTAGGCGACGCTATCGCATATATCGAGCAGCACCAGAAGTAAGAATCATACCCACACGCGATGGAATTAAAGAGAGTAGTGGTTACAGGCCTGGGCGCACTGAGTCCACTTGGCAACGATGTGGCAAGCACATGGGAAGCAGCCAAGGCGGGCAAGAGCGGAGCCGGTCCAATCACACACTTCGACGCCTCACGCTTCAAGACACAGTTTGCATGTGAGGTCAAGGGATACAACCCCGATGACCATTTCGACCGCCGCCAGAAGCGCCAGTTGGATTTATACGCCATGTATGCTCTGACTGCAGCCGATGAGGCCATAGCCGACGCAGGCCTTGATAACGAAGGGATCGACAAGAATCGCGTAGGCGTGATATTCGCAGCCGGCATAGGCGGGCTACACACATTTGAGGAAGAGGCCGGTTATTATGCTGTGCACGGTCCTGAAAAAGGCCCTCAGTATAACCCCTTCTTTATCCCGAAGATGATTGCCGACATCGCAGCCGGCCACATATCAATTGCCCACGAGTTTCGCGGACCGAACTTTGCAACTGTATCAGCCTGCGCATCAAGCAACAATGCTCTGATTGACGCATACAACCTGATACGCCTCGGATATGCCGATGCCATAGTAGCAGGAGGTGCCGAAGCAGCTGTTTATCCGGCCGGAGTAGGTGGCTTCAATTCCATGAAAGCCCTGTCTACCCGCAACGATGATCCGGCAGGTGCTTCAAGACCCTTCAGTGGCTCGCGCGATGGATTTGTGATCGGAGAGGGTGCAGCAGCTCTCGTGCTCGAAGAGTATGAGCATGCCAAAGCTCGCGGTGCAAAAATCTATGCCGAAGTCGCAGGCGGAGGCATGAGCGCCGATGCTTACCATATCACAGCCACTCACCCCGATGGACTCGGAGCAAAGCTGGTTATGGAATCTGCACTTAAAGATGCCGGCATGAAACCCGAAGATATCGACTACATCAATCTGCATGGCACTTCAACTCCGGTCGGTGACCGCAGTGAAGCCAAAGCAATCGTAGATGTATTCGGGGATCACGCATACGAGATGAATCTCAGCTCCACCAAGTCAATGAC
>CAMWLY010000044.1 GCA_947175145.1 uncultured Muribaculaceae bacterium
CTGCGCCGGTTGGCCGGCTGTCGACGTGCGCGTCGCGCGTGCGTGTTATACACTCGCTTACCCATTTAACACATCAACAGTTCAAAATGTTTTGGAATTATCATAAAAATCTCTATATTCGTGAAAAATTATTAGGGTCAAATGGCTAAAAATTACCAAAAGGCCTAATTTGCAATGAAACGAATAGGAAAATTATACTTCAGATATGGCACTATGGGTAGTGCCAAAACTGCCCTTCTCCTCACCACCGCTTATAATTTCGAAGAGCGTGGTATGCTTTACAAATGTTTCAAGCCGGTTGTAGACACCAGGGATGCAACCAATGTGATACGCTCGCGAATCGGTATTGAGCGTGAGTGCTCGTGGGTATATCCGGAAACAAATCTATATGAGGAGATTGCAGCATTAAGCGGAGATAAAAAATTCTGGCCGGGCTGGATACTTGTCGATGAAGCTCAATTTTTATCTGCTTCGCAGGTCGACCAGCTCGCTTCGGCTGTCGATGATTTCGGAGTCAATGTGATTTGTTACGGTCTGCGCACCGATTTCAGAACAAAATTGTTCGAAGGTTCCAAGCGTTTGCTTGAGGTTGCAGATACTATTGATGAAGTGAAATCCACTTGTTCATGCGGACGCAAAACTATAGTTAACGCACGTGTAAATTCTCTCGGAGAGATTATTACCGAGGGTGAAGTGGTAGAAATTGGAGGCAACGAACGCTATGTTGCCGTGTGCCGAAACTGTTGGCGCAACAAACGCGTAGAGCAAGCCAAAAAAGGACAACTCCCGTTTGAAGAGGAGGCGTAATATTACGGTTTAAGTCAACTTTATAATAAAACATACGGGGTTTAAATATTTATTCATATTTTCCCTCAAAAATATCAACCTTAAATGACTACCGATACCACAGAAAAAATCATAGAATTAATTAAGCGTGAAGTAATGCCGGCTATCGGTTGCACCGAGCCGGTCGCAGTGGCTCTGGCCGTGGCCAAGGCAACTGAATTACTCGGTTGTGTGCCGGAAAAAATATCGCTTTCCCTCAGTTCCAATATAATCAAGAATGCAATGGGAGTCGGAATTCCGGGTACCGGAATGATCGGATTGCCTATTGCTGTGGCCTTAGGTGCGATTATCGGAAAATCAGAATATGGTCTCGAGGTGCTTCGTGATGTCGATGAAGAAGCTCTCGAGTTGTGTCGGCAATATATAGCCGAGGGCAAAATCAAGATTACAAACCACAGCAATCCACCGTCGAATCTGCATATCGAGGTTAATGTAGAGGGGGAGGGACACAATTCATTTGCGGTTATTTCCGGAACTCATACAAATTTCGTATATCTTGCTGCCGACGGCAAAGTTCTGCTTGATCGGCCTGTGTCCTGCTGCACCAATGATTGTGATTCAGATGTGCAGCTGACCGAGGCAATGGTTTATGATTTTGCCATGAATACACCCTTGGATAAAATTTCATTCATACTTGATGCAGG
The DNA here is from genome assembly GCA_947175145.1 of uncultured Muribaculaceae bacterium. Classification (GTDB taxonomy): domain Bacteria; phylum Bacteroidota; class Bacteroidia; order Bacteroidales; family Muribaculaceae; genus Lepagella. The sequence continues at coordinate 1,491 of CAMWLY010000044.1, forward strand.
CTGGATGAATCGCGATGCTGCGCGACTTGCACTGCGTGAGGATTATGGTCATGGACTTGGCAAGGTGATTCGTGTGCAGGGTTTGAAATATTTCGGAGACACTCCGATAAGACATATTCTTTCCATGACCTCGGCCGCATGCGATGCCCGAATGGGAGGTGCTGCAGTGCCGGTTATGTCAAATTCGGGTAGCGGCAATCAGGGTATCACCGCTACACTGCCGGTGGTCTGTTTTGCCGAGGATATGAAGTCCACAGATGAAGAATTGACCCGCGCACTTGCACTAAGCAGCCTTACGAGTATTTATATCAAGCAAAGCCTCGGACGCCTGTCGGCGCTTTGCGGGTGTGTGGTAGCATCTACAGGTGCGTCTGCCGGCCTTGTTCACCTGATGGGAGGTGGATACAAGGAGGTTTGCGCAGCAATTAAAAATATGGTTGCCAATCTCACCGGAATGATCTGCGATGGAGCTAAACCTGCGTGTGCCATGAAAATTACATCGGGAGTTTCGACCGCCCTTATGTCGGCTATGCTTGCCATGAATGGGAAATGTGTGACAGCACAGGAGGGAATTGTAGATGATGATGTGGATAAGACCATCAGAAATCTGACCATGATCGGACGCGAAGCTATGGAGCTTACCGACCGACTCGTGCTTGATATTATGGTACACAAATAGCAGGTATCTTTTTGCACCCGCAAACTATCCGCCCTTCCCTGTTGTTTAATAAATTAAATATTCCACTATACCTGAAAATCTACTTATGGATAAATCACTCAACGCCCTGATTAAGGCATCAATCTTGAAACATTGGGATAGTATGGCCCTGTCGGATATGGGCGGTATTAATTATCAGTATAAGGATGTGGCAGAACTGATTGCCAAGTTGCATATTCTTTTCGAAGGTGCCGGTCTGAAGCCGGGCGACAAAGTAGCGATCTGCGGAAAGAACTCCTCGAACTGGGCGGTTGTCTTTCTTGCTTGCTTATCGGCCGGTGTTGTTGCCGTTCCTATACTACATGAATTCAAAGCTGACATGGTGCAGCATCTTGTGAACCACAGCGGTTCAAAACTTCTGTTTGTCGATGCTGCAATCTGGGAGAATCTCGATGAAACTACCATGCCCGCAATCGAGGGTGCAATATATATTTCAGAGTTAGGTATGCCTTTCTCAAGAAATAAGTCGCTCTCCGATGTGCGCAATAACCTCAATGAATATTTCGGACGAAAATATCCCTATAGCTTCGATAAAAAAGATGTCGTATACTACGAAGACAAACCGGATGAACTGGCAGTTATCAGTTACACTTCCGGTTCAACCGGCATGTCCAAGGGTGTGATGTTGCCATATCTCAGCTTCTGGAGCAATGTCAGGTTCTGTCTTGACAATCTCCATTTCCTCAAGGCCGGTCAGGGTGTTGTCAATATGCTTCCGCTCGCGCACATGTATGGTCTGACTGTGGATATGATTCACCCTTTCTGCAAGGGTTGTCATCTGAATTTCCTGACTCGACTCCCATCGCCCAAGGTGATTCTCAACGCATTCTCGCAGGTTAAGCCTACACTGATTATTACTGTTCCGCTTATTCTTGAGAAGATTATCCGCAACAAGGTATTCCCGCTACTGGAGAAGCCCATGATGAAACTTCTTCTGAAGGTTCCGTACATAGATGACAGACTTCTTGCTAAAGTCAAGGAGAATCTCATGCAGGCTTTCGGAGGAAATGTGCAGGAGGTGATAGTCGGTGGGGCTCCTTTGAATCCTGAAGTTGAAGCATTCCTGTATCGCATAGGATTCCCGATAACAGTCGGTTATGGTATGACCGAATGTGGCCCGCTTATTTCCTACTGCTCTTCCGAATCCTCGAAACCGCGCTCTGTCGGCAAGGTTGTGGACCGTATGCAAGTCAAAATAGATTCCGAAGATCCTCTGCATATTCCCGGTAACATTCTTGTAAAAGGAGAGAACCTGATGAAAGGTTATTACAAAAATAAGAAAGCTACCGATGAAGTTTTGCCGGAGGGCGCTGATGGCTGGATGAATACAGGTGATATGGGCATAATTGATGAAGATGGACATATCTTCATCTCCGGTAGAAGCAAGACGATGATTCTCGGACCGTCAGGACAGAATATTTATCCGGAGGAAATAGAAGCAAAGTTAAATATCATGCCTTTCGTCAATGAGTCCTTGATAGTAGAAGACGGTGGCAGTCTGGTTGCTCTGATACACCCGGATTTCGATGTGGTTCATTCACTTGATATGGATTCGGAAGCTTTGGCAAAAGCCATGGATGAGAACCTTGCCAATCTTAATGCACAATTGCCGGCATATAGCAAAGTCAAGCGCTATCAGATCAGAGACGTAGAGTTCGAGAAAACGCCCAAGCGCTCTATCAAGCGTTTCCTCTATCAGTTATAAAACAGGCGTATAAAAGAGTACAAAAAGGAGGGGAATCCAATTGGATTCTCCTCCTTTTTGTGCGCACGATAGGACTCGAACCTACACGTCGCAAGACACCAGATCCTAAGTCTGGCGCGGCTACCAATTACGCCACGTGCGCCTTTTCGGGAGCAAAGTTAATCATTTCCTCCCAAAATTCAAAATTTGATTCAAATTGTGTCAGTCACCTGCCACACAAATGCTCGAAGTCCCAATTTGGGTTTTGACTTATCGAGTTCATGCAGTCTGGCCAGTAAATTGTCACACTTTTCATCAGGCACCATGGTCAGTATTGCAGTGGCCAGAGAGGGCCAAGCGTGGCTGCCCAGGTGCGGTTCGCCTGAGTGCGAACCGCGTCCCTGAACTGTGCCAAAGGCTGTATAGCCACGACATGACATGTTGTTCAATATCTCAAGCACCTTCTCCTCATGTGCGAGGTCAAAGGCAATGAATACAGCTTTCATATCTTAACAATCAAGCATTATGAAGTTTGCGAAGTTTCTTGCGGGTTTTCTTCACACCGTTGCCGGCAAACATACAGTATAATACCGGTACAAACAGAAGTGTGAGAATTGTAGAGAAGGTTAGACCGCCGATCACGGCCACACCCATCGGGCGCCACATTTCAGCTCCCTCACCGGTGCCTAACGCCATTGGAACCATACCGAGAATTGTGGTAAGGGTAGTCATTACAACCGGGCGCAGACGTGAGCGACCGCCGTCAATCACGGCTCGGCGTATCGACATGCCGCGTTCGCGGTTGAGCGAAATGTAGTCGATAAGCACAATACCGTTTTTCACTACAATACCGATTAGCATGATGGCTCCGATCATCGACATGATGTTGAGAGTGTGACCTGTAAGCCAAAGAATCAGGAATACTCCCGAGAATGCGAAGAGCAGAGAAGTCATGATGATGCCCGGATATGTGAATGACTCGAACTGTGCTGCCATTACCACATAAACCAATATTATAATCAGCAATCCGAGAAGCATCAGGTCAGAAAATGAATCCTGCTGGTCTTCATAGGAACCCGCGAGAGAAATAGAGATTCCTGCCGGAATATCCATGCCGTCGATTTGAGCCTCTGCATCAGCTACAACCTGGCTCATTGGAGCTCCATCGACTACTGTAGACACGGTCACGATTCGCTCGCGGTCTTTACGCTCGATTGTGGGAGGTGTGAATCTTTCTACCACTTTACCCAGCTCTTTGAGTTTCACCGGTTGCCCGGTAGCCGATAAAATAGAGATATTCTCTATATCTTCGATTGTGGTTCGGTTTTCGGGAGCATACATCACCTTGATATCATATTCCTCACCATCTTCACGGTATTCAGTGGGTGTGGCACCATTGATTCTGTTGCGCAGATACATGGCGGCAGTCTGCAGATTGATACCATACAGCGAGAGTTTATCGCGATCAAAATCCACCTGGTATTCCGGCTGATAGTCCGAACGTGAAATCCTGACATCGGCAGTGCCGTCGATACCTTCGAGTATCTGTTTCAATCCGAGTGCCACGCGGTCGGTTTCTTCGAAATCATAACCATAAATCTCAAAATCCAGGGTTGACTGGCCTCCCATGCCGGCACCACGTCCGCCACCTACATTTACCTGAGTTTTCTTAAACTCCGGGAAATCGCGAGCCAGGTCCTCACGCATGTCATTAGCTATCTCCTGAATGCCGCGTTTGCGTTGGGTTGATGGCAAAAGGCTGATATTCATGGATATGATGTGCGCACCATTATCAGACAGAGATGCGAAAGTATTATCTGAACTTGCCGGGCCGACAGTGTAGTTCAGTACTTTGATTTCAGGGTATTTGGCGCGCCAGAGTGAATCGAGTCTGTGAGTCACCTCTTCGGCAGCTTCTACCCGCGAACCGATTGGCAGTTCCAGATTCACACCCAGGCGGGCGTTATCCTGAGTAGGCATGAACTCTGATCCCACACCTTTCATCAAGAATACTGAGCCGATAAATATGCCGAGGCAGATCAATATTGTTACTCCGCGATGGCTGATTACTTTATGGAGTAATCCTGCATATCCATGATCAAACTTATCCAGAGCATTCTCGATAGGAGTAAACCAACTCTTTTTCTTTTTGCCGGAGGCATCGCGATCGCGCAGACGCAACCACTGGCTGCAGAGCATCGGAGTGAGTGAAAGAGCGCAGACGGTAGAGATAATCATCATGATGCAGACCATCCAGCCAAGCTGACGGAACAGCACACCGGTCATACCGGTCACAAGAGTAAGCGGGAAGAATACCGCAATCAGAGTGAGGGTAGATGCAATTACCGACACAGCGACCTCATTTGTGCCATGCACTGCGGCTTGACGCGGGTCAGCCCCTCGTTCGATATGGGTTGTTACATTTTCAAGTACCACAATCGCATCATCGACCACCATACCGATTGAGATGGATAGTGCGGAGAGCGAAATGATATTAAGCGTATTACCGGTAGCATACAGGTAAATAAAGGATGCTATGAGTGATACCGGAATAGTTATCACAATGATTAAGGTAGCACGCCAGCGCCCGAGGAACAGGAATACCACAAGACTCACAAACAGAAGTGCATAAAGCACTGTCTCCACGAGTGAATTGATGGTGTTCCGGATATTGTCGGAAGTGTCGACAATCACGCCGAGCTTCACGTCTGAGGGAAGACTCTTCTGAAGTTGCGGGAGCATGGCCATTACCTTGTTTGAAATTTCAACCGAGTTGGCACCGCTCTGCTTCTGAATCACGATCATGGCACCGGCCACGCCATTGTTGTAAGTCTGCTGGGTGCGCTCTTCAAGAGTATCCTCCACTCGAGCCACATCTTTCAGATATACGGTCTTGCCATTATAGCTGCCCACAGGTATATCCTTGAGCTGGTCAGTGTTTTCAAACTCACCCTGCACGCGCAGTGCGTAGGTATTTGACCCGATATCAAATGAACCACCGGGCACATTCTTATTCTCTGCCGCTATTACGTTTGAAATCTGTTCCACTGTCAAGTGGTAAGCTTCCAGGCGGTTCGGGTCTATGTAAATATGCACTTCACGCTTTGGAGCGCCCGAAATCGACACTGTGCCGACACCATCGACGCGGGCCAACGGGTTCGCCACATTTTCATCGAGAATCTTATAAAGTCCCGGCATACTCTCATTAGCCTGCACAGAGAGCAGACATATTGGAATCATGTCGGTCGAGAATTTGAAGATAATCGGGTTCATCGCATCATCGGGCAGCTGCGATTTCACCATATCGAGTTTGTCACGCACATCATTGGTGAGCACATCGATGTCATATCCATATTCAAACTCAAGAGTGATCACTGAAGTGTTCTCGCGCGAGGTAGAACTGATATGCTTCAGATGCTCTACTGAATTGAGTGTATTCTCAAGTGGTTTCGATACATTTTGTTCTATATCCTTGGCGCTCGCACCGGGATACATGGTTATAACCATGATGGTATTTGTGTCGATGTCCGGGAAAAGGTCAATCGGCAGTTTGGTGAGCGAGAATAGGCCAAGTATTATTACCGTCACGAAGCATAGTAGCGTCATGATCGGTCTCTTGACTGCTGATCCGTATAAACTCATGGTTTCTGATTATTTTGCTACTTGCACTTTGGAGCCATTGGTCAGTCGGTTCTGACCGCTAACCACTACTTTTGAACCGGCTTCAACTCCGGAAATCAACTCATATTCGCTACCCAGGCGGCGTCCGAGTTCGACTTGCTGATATTTCACTGTATTATCAGGCTGTAATACATATACATACATATTGCTGGAACCCTGCTGTTTAACCACTGCTTTATCGGGCACCACAGTGCGCTCTTTGCTTGAAAGATTAAGTGTAACGCGACCGAACATGCCGGGCAAAACCTTATTGTTGGAGTTGGGTAAAGTGATTTCAACTCCGAATGTGCGTGTCTGTGCGTCGATGGTCGGCATTACGGTTGCCACTGTGCCCTTGAATTCTTCGTCACCATATGTGTCGAATTTCACAGCTGCAGGCATACCTTTGTGCACATAAGGCAGTTCACCCTCGGTCACATTGATCACAAGTTTTATAGGTTGCACGCGAGCCACTGTGGCAATCGGCAGATTACCGGTCATATCGCCCGGGTCATAGTTGCGGGCCACTACCACACCTGAGATGGGTGAGGTCAGCACGGTATTCTCACGTGCGTTGCGAAGTGCGCGTTCAGCCTGTGCAAGAGCATTCCTGGCATTTACAAGCTGAATCTCCATGGCATCGACATTCTGCTTGGTGCCTCCACCTATTTTGAACAGCTCGACCGCACGGTCATAATTGAGCTGAACATTGTGAAGATTCGCACGGGCATTGTCAACCTGAGTCTGATAACTGAATGTATTGACATCATCAAGCACTGCAATCTTCTGACCCGCGGCCACACGCTGACCCTCATCTACAAAAATCTGCTTGATGCGCAGGGGCATATTCGATGAGATATTGTTTATAATCTCCGGATCGGCAGTTGCGGTATAGACTCCGATCTGATCCACGACCTTCTGTTCGGCTGTCTCAACTTTAACTACCGGTGTTTCTTCGGCACGTTTAGTGTCTGCCTCTTTTTTGTCACCACCTGAACATGCGCTCAGTGCAACTGCTGAAATTGCCAGCGAGTAGATAAAAAACTTATTCATGATTTTGGTTATTTGGCGTTTTCTTTTGTCAAGCCCAGAGCTTCTTCACGTCCGAGCAGAGCATCAAGGTCTGTGGTGCTGACAAGATAATTATATATTGATTGGAAGTATGCGAGTTGTGCCGAAGTGTTCGCTATCTCGCTATCGCGCAGATTCAGATAGCTTGCCGCTCCGATTTCAAAACTCTTTTGCATGATTTCAAGAGCTTTGCCTGCCATCTGCATACCCTTTTCGCTTGAACTGATTTGAGTTGACTGGCGTTTGATATTATCCAGTGCAAGTTCTACCTGCATGGAGAGTGAGTTGGTCAGGTTCTCGCGCTGTAAATCAAGTTCGGTTCGTTGCACTTTGGCCTGGCGCACTTTCTGATAGCGTCCCAGTCCGGAGAAAATAGGAACCTGCAGAGCGAGAGCAACATTGCTGTAAGGGTTGAACTCCTGCCTGCGGAATGGGTTACCATTGCTCATGGCGTTCCAGTTCATATTATATTGCACTGCAAGAGAGGGAATGTATGCGAATTTCTGGAGTGTTTCATTCTGGGCTGCCAGCTTGCGGTTTATATCAAGCGAGCGGAGCTGAGTGTTGTCGGCAAGAGAGAAGTCTCGGCCAAGATCATATCCGTATACCTCCTGCTGCATCTCCTTTAGTCTGACAGTGGGCTCGATTACTACTTCCGAATCAATGCCCATCAGCACCTTGAGCTGCAACTCGCATTGTTTTACAGAAATGTCGGCCTGAAGAAGTTCCGGTTCGACATTGGTAACCTGAACCTGACTGCGCAGCACATCATATTCAGATGCTGTGCCGGCTTCGAATTGTTTCTGATATAATTCTGCATTAAATTTGGCAAGATCATAGTTCTGGCGAATCACATCGCGAGAATCAAGGGCGAGAAGCAGAGCATAATATGCCTTGCTGATATTCTCGGCCATATCTATTTTTGAGCCGCGTGCATTTTCACGTGCCTGCAGAATCTGAGTATCTGAAAGAGATATGGATTTCCAGAGTGTCGCGTTGACTATGGGCATTGCGGCTGAGAACCCTAAGTTCCAGTTATTGTCAGTACCCATCTTTATCTTTTGCGACATGCCCCCCATGCTCATATTCAGAGTCTGAAGTTCAATCGCACGCTGATAAGCAGCTTGAAAATCAATACTCGGAATCAGGTTGGCTATAACCTCCTTTTTGGAATAATCCATTCGTTTTATCTCCAGATTCGCCACTTTGATTGTCGGGCTTTCCTGAAGGGCTATTCCCACACATTCGCGTCGGGAAAGACGAAGCGTATCGGTCGCAGCCATGGCACTTGGTGCAATAAGAGCCATGCAAGCCAAAACTGATACTAAGTTCTTTTTAATAATCATCATTGATTGATATCTGGTTGTTCTTTTATTAAGTTTTCAAGGATTATCAACCCATTGGGTGTGGCCAGGCTTCTCAGGAATCCGTGAGCTATGATTCTGTATGCCTGAGGTAAGGTAATCCCGGGTGGAAAGAATTCTTCCATACGTTTCAGTGATTCCATCTGCACACGCAGTAATCTGACCTGAATGTCAAAATCATCTGATTCTCGAAACACACCCTGCCGGATTCCTATGAGGTGAATATGCTTGAGCTGATGTAATACCATTTCTGCTATATGCTCCAGGTTGCGGCGAAGAGGGGAGTCTTCGTTTGATAAATCGCGAAGCATAGGTGTGCTGGTATTCTTTAATTCGTCCTGGTGGATTTTAATTGTTCGCACCATTGCCTCCATTGCATTCTCAGAAGTATTGAGTGCATTGGAAATCCTTTTGGTGAATTTTATGCGTAGCATAACCAGGACACTGGCGATCATATCTTCCTTGCTGCCAAAAATTTCATAAAGAGTTCTCTTTGAGATATGAAGGCGGCGAGCAAGTAAATCCATAGATGTGTGAGAAGGGCCGTTCTCACTCATTATGGTTGATATATCATTTATAAGAGCTGATAGTTTAGGGTCTGATATCATTTCGTTATCGCTTGGAATCGGCGATAAGATGATGTCAGGTTCGACTGCTTCAGCGTTTTGGGAACAATTGTCTATCATAACCGGCCGCAAAATTAAAACAAAAAACCGAAAACTCAAAATCAGTTTTCGGTTTTTATACGAAGTAAAAAATAGAGCGGAAGATTTTGTTCTTCCGCTCTCGCTATCTTGGGTGAAATGTGGGGATCGAACCCACGACCTTCGGAACCACAATCCGACGCTCTAACCAGCTGAACTAATTTCACCATCTTTGCTTCCCGGTCTCCCGAAAAGCGATGCAAAGTTAAATCTTTTTTTTGATTATACCAAATCTAAGAGGTCTTATTTTATCAGTTCCTTCAATTTTTCAAAAAATTCAGGCACATGACCACTGGTTACATTAACCACTTTCCCTTCGGGACTGACGATTACTTTTGTCGGAAATCCCTCTACAGCATAATCTTCAAGTACTTGACCACCACCTTCTTCAGGGTTGTAAACATTAACCCATGGAAGATCATATTTCTTGACACCGGCTACCCATTTGTCGTAGGGGTCATTGCATGCCACTCCGAGTATCTCAAGTTTACCGGAATATTCCTTATAGGCCTCCTTAAGTTCCGGGAAACCTTTGATGCACCACGGACACCATGTGCCCCAGAAATCGATGATTACCCATTTCCCTTTGAAGTCGGAGAGGCTTACATTTTTACCTTCTATATCCCTAAATGTAAAATCGGGTGCATCGAGAGTGCCGCTTTGAAGTTCTGCCATGCGCTTTTCAGCTGTAAGTTTCCTTTCCACATATTTCTTCTGGCTCTCAATCATCGGCATCAGAGGGCTTTTCTTTGCCTGTTCGCTCAGTGAATTATATGTTGTGGTAAAGTCTTGTCCCTCCATTTGCATCAATGCGTACGGCACTGCAGGGGAGTCCGGGTGAGTTTCAGCATAATCGGTATAAATCTTGTTGTAATCCGATTGCGCTTTTTTCACAGCCTCTTCAGTGACTTCTCCATTATCTTTCAATTTCTGAAAATCACTCATCAGCTTGGATGTTTGGCTTTCCATATAGCTGATACCTTCTACCAGTGGTGTTCCGGTCATGGTATATTTGGCCGGGTTCAGGTCGGTGATATTCACATCGACTTGGTCATCGCCTTCCGCATAGATGAGTATATATTCCTGATCGCTTACAGGTATTATATAGCGGGCCATCTCGCCGGGAGCCGTTTTGATAGTGAATTTGCCATTCTCTGCATTGATGGTTTCTCTCTTGGCTTCCGGACGATGCATTCGCGGTTTTACCAGGTCAGAAACATACATATACTCGATATCATAGGCGGATTGGGCTATTTCAGGAGCTACAGTTACCTTGATTTCTCCACCCCATGCGCAGCCGGCAAGCAGAGTCACACCGACCATGGCCATAAGTTGTTTCTTCATGATCATCGTATTAGTATTTTATTAGTTTTCTTTTATATTTTCGGGTTGGGAATTTGCTATTTTATTTAAAAGTTTATTCACAAACTCGTAATTTTTAAGACCCCATTTTGGAGCTGCCACAAGTTCCGGAGGCGCAGATGCTGTGAACCTTTCGATAGCTACATGTCGCGGAACTCTCTTAATTAGTTTAACGCAAAAGTCGAGATATTCTTCCGCACCCCATAACTTAAGTTCAATTTCCCCCGATAACCATTTATTATTTAGTGGAGTGTTCTTTAATATCTGCAGATGATGAAACTTGATTGAATCTACCGGCAATCGGCATATTTTATCCACTGTAGCCAGCATATCCTCGCAGGTTTCGCCCGGCAGACCCATAATCAGATGAGTCCCTACATGTATTCCCTCGTGCGCAAGTCGTCTTATAGCAGATTCACTGTCGGTTGAAGAGTGTCCACGGTTTATCAATCTCAGAGTCTCATCATTAAGAGTCTCTACACCTAATTCAACAAACAAAGGTTTCTTTCGGTTGAGTCCGGCAAGCACTGCCAATGTGTCATCGGGCAAACAATCAGGCCTTGTGCCGATCACTACACCCTCCACATCTTCTGCTTCCATGGCTGCACTTATCATCTCTTCAAGCATATCAGCACCATAGCCATGGGTAGTGGTATATGACTGGAAATACACCAGCCAGCGCATATCCTTATATTTTCTGCCGAAAAACCTGCGTCCCTGCTCTATCTGTTCAGTGATGTTCAACCCCGACATACAGTAGCCGGGAGTAAACGAAGAGTTATTGCAGTAGATACAACCCCCTCTGCTGATAGTGCCATCTCGGTTCGGACAGGAGCCTCCGGTATTGACCGAAATTTTCTGCACCTTTTTTCCGGGAAAGAACTTTTGAATATACTCGGAGTAATCGGTATACCAGGGGTTCATAGTCTTGCTCTATGTATCATCATCATATCAGCGGTAACTAATGCTGTCATCGCTTCAACAATTGCCGCCGCTCTTACAGCCACGCATGAATCGTGTCTGCCTTTAGGCGGAACGACAACTCTTTCTCCTGATATGTTAAGTGTATCAAGTTTCTGCATCAGCGTCGGAGTCGGCTTAAAGTGTACTCTGAATTCTACAGGTTCACCATTAGCTATACCACCCTGTATTCCACCCGAATGGTTTGTCAGGGTTCTGATTTCTCCCTCGGTATCAAGGTAATATTTATCGGCTGATTCGCTGCCGAGCATTGAAGATGATGCGAATCCATCGCCATATTCAAATCCCTTGGCCGCATTTATCCCCATCATGGCCTCGGCTAATTTCGCCTGAAATTTGCCGAACACAGGTTCGCCTATCGGGAGTTTAATACCTGTAATTGTGCATCTCACAATACCTCCGGTGGTATCGCCCGCTTTTCTTACCTGCTCGATATCATTGGTGGGAATAAATTTAGACCTGATTCCGATTCCCTGAGATTCAAGCCACTGTGCGGCTATTGCACCGGCAGCCACACATGGTGCGGTCACTCTGGCGCTTGCTCTGCCACCCCCCGGTAATTGCGTGTAACCATATTTTCTGAAATATGTCAGATCGGCATGATTGGGGCGAAGAGCACCTGTATATTCATCATAATCCTCACTGCGCGCATCATGATTGCGGATTATAAATCCTATAGGAGTGCCAAGAGTAAAACCCTTGTCAGAAATTCCGGAAAGAAATTCTACATTATCGCTTTCGTGTCGTTGAGAAACTCCGACTCCGCTACCCGGGCGGCGGCGAGCCATAGCGCAGGCAATCTGCTCGAAATCCAAATATAGGCCGGGAGGCATGCCATCAAGCACACCTCCCACTGCCGGACCGTGACTCTCGCCAAATGTGGTGAGTCTGAGCAATTTGCCGATTGTGTTCATTTAGACAAGTTTGCGATATTTTATGCGGTGGGGAGTGTCCTGCACACCATCGCGTTTGCGTTTGAATTCCTCATATTCCGAATAGCTTCCTTCAAAATAGGTGACCTGACTGTCTCCTTCAAAAGCAAGAATATGAGTGGCGATGCGGTCCAGAAACCAGCGGTCGTGACTGACAACTACCGCGCAGCCGGCGAAATTCTCCAGACCTTCCTCAAGAGCGCGCAGAGTGTTGACATCGATATCATTGGTGGGCTCGTCGAGCAGAAGCACATTTCCCTCTTCCTTTAGCGCCATGGCAAGATGAAGGCGATTACGCTCACCACCTGACAGGACACCAATCTTCTTCTCCTGATCCGCTCCGGTGAAATTAAATCTTGACAGATATGCACGTGCATTCATGTCGCGACCTCCCATTCTGAATGATTCAACACCCTGTGAGATTACTTCATATACAGTTTTCTCCGGCGACAAATCCTTATGGTTCTGGTCCACGTAAGCTATCTTTACAGTATCTCCAACTTCAAATTCTCCCCGGTCAGCATTCTCAAGCCCCATTATCAACCTGAAGAGAGTGGTTTTACCGGCGCCGTTGGGTCCGATAACTCCCACTATTCCGTTGGGCGGAAGCATAAAATTGAGGTCGGTAAACAATGCCTTGTCATCGTAAGCTTTAGCAAGGTGGCGCGCTTCAATTACCTTATTGCCAAGGCGCGGACCATTGGGGATAAAGATTTCAAGTTTCTCCTCTCTTTCTTTCTGATCCTCATTAAGCAGGCGGTCATAGCTCGATAGGCGGGCCTTACCCTTGGCCTGACGTGCCTTAGGTGCCATGCGCACCCATTCAAGTTCTCGCTCCAGAGTCTTGCGACGCTTGCTTGCAGCTTTCTCCTCTTGCTCCATGCGCTTGGTCTTCTGATCAAGCCATGAGGAGTAATTACCCTTCCATGGTATTCCCTCTCCACGGTCGAGTTCAAGAATCCAGCCGGCCACATGATCCAGAAAATAGCGGTCGTGTGTCACGGCGATTACAGTGCCGGGATATTGCTGCAGATGCTGTTCGAGCCAATCGATAGATTCGGCGTCAAGATGGTTGGTAGGCTCGTCGAGCAGAAGAATATCCGGTTGCTGAAGAAGCAAACGGCACAAAGCGACTCTGCGGCGTTCGCCACCTGAAAGAACACCGATCTTTTTCTCATCGGGCGGACAGCGGAGAGCATCCATCGCACGATCCAATTTATTGTCAATATTCCACGCATCAGTTGCGTCGAGCTTGTCCTGGAGTTCTGCCTGACGCGCTATCAGTTTATCCATCTTGTCGGGATCTTCAAGCACTTCGGGGTCGGCAAAGGCATTGTTGACCTCGTCATATTCCCGCAGTAATGCAAGAATTGGCTCGACCCCCTCCTGCACAACCTCGCGCACGGTTTTCTCCGGGTCAAGTTTCGGATCCTGCTCCAGATAACCTACCGAATAATCACTGTTGAATACTACATTTCCCTGATACGATTTGTCGATACCGGCGATTATTTTCAGCAATGTAGATTTACCGCTGCCGTTGAGACCTATAATGCCGATTTTGGCACCATAGAAAAATGATAAATATATGTCTTTGAGTATCTGACGCTGCGGCGGAATCACTTTGCTGACACCCACCATTGAGAAAATTATCTTCTTGTCGTCTGCCATGTTGTTGAATCTTGAATATGGTTATTTTGCCGAAACCGTACGGTATGAGCATTTTACCCGACCGCGCTCCATGTTGTGAAGCTTGTTGCGTATCATCTGCTTGCGAACCGGAGATATGCGGTCGGTATATACGGTGCCGAGAAGATGATCGAATTCATGCTGTATTACTCGTGACATAAATCCTCTGAACTCCTGTTCGTGAGGTTCGAAATTCTCATCGAGCCAGTTGAGAATGATATGCTCGTGGCGCTTCACATTTTCCGATAATCCCGGAAGAGAGAGACAGCCTTCTGAGCGGGTCACAGGACTTTCATCTTCGATTACATCCATGGTCGGATTAATTATGACCATTTTTTTATCTTTACATTCCGGAAAATCTTCACCCAGCGGAGAAGCGTCAATCACAATTACAGCGATTGATTTCCCTATTTGGGGTGCCGCGAGACCCACGCCTTCTGAATTATACATGGTCTCAAACATATCTTTGATTAACTTCTGCAACTCCGGATAATCCTTATCAATATCCTCTGCCTCCTCGCGAAGCACCGGTGTGCCGTATAGATAAACTGGTAGTATCATATTTCAATTGTTATGACCTGCTAAATGGCCATAATGTACAAAATTACAAAAAAATGTTCATTTTTCAGCTGTTGCGTTTTTCTCTGTATTCCCAAACCATGAAATCACGATTAAAATCTATAAGAGATTCGCGTGACCTCTTCAGTCCCGGGATTGCTATTATTTCTCCATCGCTTTTGCGAACAGCAATTTTCACTAGTCTTTTCATGCGTGAGCTGAGATGAGCGTCTTTCATCACTTTGGAGACCAAAACAGAGCCGGCAGTTCCGAGCAACTTAATTCTGTCACCGGGTCCTGGTTCGCGCCATTCTATCTCGTCGGGCGGTAGGGGAGTCCATAGGGTGTCTGAATCAGCATGTTTGATAAGCTCCTGAAGTTCCGGTGTCATATGGTGCGATTTTACGCAAATATCCCATGTGGGAAGATTGTCGGACAGAAATTCAATACCATTGCGCTCCAGATGTATTTCTCCACCGTTTACATGCCAGAATGCACCCGAGTGTCTGTCCTTATCCAACATCGCCTCCGTAATTTCCTCGATTTGTCTGTCGGAAGCGCCATATCTGCGGGCAAATCTGCGTATAATCCACTCAGGCTTGCAGAAATTTCTGACAGTCTCCGCCA
>CAMWLY010000045.1 GCA_947175145.1 uncultured Muribaculaceae bacterium
TTGTGTTTTATTCTGCCGGTGTAGAAATACCAGGATTTTTATCTACATTTGCATTGAGTCACTGTTGTCGTTTTGGCAAATGCGGCTTGTAATGTATTAAATCGCAGTGAGTTAACAACTTACAAACATAGAAAATGTACGATGCTTGTACGGATTAGATTTCTACTCTTTTGTAAGTCAACAAATTAACCGCTCCTGCATCGGATGTCATGGAACCTTCTGATATACTCGCTGCTGTGGCCGATGGTCCTGAGGGAGGAATATAAATAAATAACTAAGTTGAGAATTTAACATAGCGTGTTCTCAACTTTTTTTGTATCTACACTATTAACAACCGGAATAATTCTATATAGCTCCAATGTAATTTTTATATCTTTGCATCAAATATAATTTGAAATAATGGATACGCACGATCATACACACCTGCAAGTTCACAATCATAGCCACAATCATAATCACTCACACCACCATCACCACCACCATATAGAAACTATCAATAAGATTATGATATGGGCTATTGTGATTAATCTTCTGTATGTGGCTATCGAAGCCGGAGTAGGCATATACGGAGGTTCGATGGGACTTATATCCGATGCCGGTCATAATTTAGGAGATGTATTTTCACTCGTGCTGACTTTAATCGGTTTCAAATTGGCACAGGCTGCTGCAAATCATAAGTTTACATACGGTTATCAGAAAGCCACCATACTGATTGCTCTGCTCAATGCTGTAATTCTCTTCGTAGCCGTGGGAGTAATTATTGTGCAGAGTATTCACAAGATTAAGCATCCTGACCATATAGATGGTGCCTTGGTCAGCTGGACCGCCGGCATAGGCATTATAGTTAATGGACTTACTGCCTGGATGCTCATGAAAGACCAGAAACATGATTTAAATATCCGCGGCGCATTCCTGCACATGGCTGCTGATACACTTGTATCTTTGGGTGTGGTGATTGCAGGCATTATCATTTCATTGACCGGATTTGTGCTTATAGACCCTATTATCTCTCTGGTTATAGCGGCTGTCATTCTGGTTTCCACATGGAGAATGCTGCGGGAAAGTCTGAATCTCTCTATCGATGCTGTGCCCGAAGATATAGATATCGATAAATTGAAATCCGAAATAGAAAGTCTCGATCATGTCAAATCAGTTCATCATCTGCATGTATGGGCCCTGAGCACAACCCTCAATGCCATGACTATACATGTGGTAATTGACAACAGGGATAACGAAGATGCTACCCTACTTGAGATAAAAAGAGTGGCTTATGATGCTAACATAAACCACCCGACTATTCAATTCGAAACAATTCCTTGTGACTGCGAAGCCACTTACCAACTATAGCGCATAGAATATTATTTTATACGCGATTTGAAATGAGCTTTTAAGTCTTCCCATTTATAGAAGGGCCATAGAGTTGCATCTACACCCTCTACATGAGTTTCTTTCTCATTATGTAACACCCTGACCAAGATGTCGGGATTTTTCGGATTGCGATAAAATATCAGCTGAATATTTGCGGCCATCGGAGTAACTTTCCAGTCACACCAGCCCTTATAAAAATCTTCAGGTCTATCGATTACTGCGGTGCAACCTTCAAGACCCATAAGAGAGGTAAGCGGCACAACATTGCCGTCATGACCAAAACGAAGGGCTGCAGAGGTATTCTTGTCTGCGATAGCGCTATCGGCAGTATCAATTATATTATTGAGAAGATTTGCGGCATTCTGCAGATGCACACCATTGGCGGGTGCATAATCTGCATGTTGAGCATAAAAGCGAGCGTTGAAACATTGCCATAATCCAAACAACTCGTAGGAGGTCAGCAAATCATAGAAATCAATTTTCCCCTCAGTATTCTGAGCATCTGACGCGAGCCAATACACACCCCACATAAAGTCGTGAGGATTAACATAGCGATCCACAAACTCTGAATCCGAGAACAATGATTTCACCAATCTATCAGGTTTAGTATTCGCTTCTTCGAACTTGCGATATTGTTCCTGCCACCAGCCATCGCGACCGTTAAATTTATCTGATTCAGGCACACTGTGGCAAAGATACGGCATATATCTTTGACTCGATTCCATGTCAATATAAAGCGATGGATTTTTCTCTTTCAGACTTTCACAGAAAGAGGCCATACTGAGAATGCAGCGGGGCACAAGAGTGGAACGGGCAGTAATCCGGGCATCTTTGTTGAATACCTCGGGATAATTATTATACATTCTCGATGAAATGTCATGATGCTGGCGCCGTCCGAGCGGTGACAGGTCTCCCCCTCTCCCTTTGGTTTCTATCATCAGCGAATCGATACGGTTCATGAAGTCAACACCCAGAAGAGTCAGCGCACCGGCCGAATCGGCCTTGTGCATGAGATTCGCCATCCATGCATAATCATTATCGCTAATCAAGTAGCGAGAGCCATGTCGACCGTAGTGACTTATATGAAATGGCTTGTAACCTTTTGGAGCCTCGGTTTTATCTGCTGCTGCAGAGGGGTAGGCAAAGTAGACTCCACCGGTTTTATTGGGATCTGAAGCCATTTCAGCCGGAGTGGTCTGAGCAGAAACCCACAAAGTGCATACCGCGAGTCCTGCAGCAAAAAGAAATCTTTTCATTGGTACTGAAATTGTATTAACGGATTTAATCTCTGTAATAGAACTGAAGGTAGCAACGCGCTATAAAATCTGCGTTGTCAGCAACCAGTGATGTATCATTACTACCGGGGAAAACAGCATCGGGAAGCCAATTTGATTCGATAGCTTTGCGAAGCAAATCCGCGGGGCACCGACCTCTCTCGGAGAACAGCTCAAAATCATGCTCACTCGCATAATCTCTATCGTAATAAGGATTGTCCGGAGATTTAAGACATCGAGCCACATCGCGAGCCATCAGCATGCCTTTATACTTTGAGACCATGAGCACATAATCATCTGCGCCTTTAGCTTGAGCAAGATGTTCTTCACCCTCAGCCCAGCCGAGAGCTTGAATAAAAAACTTATTCATAGCTTCATAGCTGTCAAAAAACGCAACTTCCTTCCCACCGGTGAAGCGGGTGAACGCCTCATAATAAGGGTGAACGGTATCGACAACAGGCGCAGTTTTTTCTACCGGCAACTTCCGATTGATAATTAACTGCACCCATTCCGGAGTAAATAGAGCAAGAGGTCCGGTGGTATCCTGCATCATGGCATCTTCAAGAGCAGCGTTTAACTTAGCGATACCATCAGGATCATCGGGATTCACTTTCTCCATCAAATCCCTCAATGATACAGAAAATGCGGGTGTAAGAAGGTATGAATGCAGAAAGAGCCAACTGCCGAGCCGGTAAATATCCTTATGGTCTTCCGGATCGGTAAATTCGAGCCCGCGGGCCAAGTGCCAATTCTCAGGCACAGGAGCGTCTTCGTAAACCTGTTCAAGAAAATCAAAGCATTCATCAGCAAGTTGGAGCAAATCAGCATCGTGGGGATATAAATCGCGCTTTTCCTCCCACAACATTGCAGTTACATACCAGGTAAGAAACCTTACATCTTCCCTATTCAGTTCATAGTCCACATACTCTTCAGGCTCAGGGTGAAATGGTACAGACCAACCATAGAGTTCACGATTTGCATCAACAAATGATCTCCACAATCCCCCATCGGCCACTATATCCTGCAGATAATCCGTAACTGCCAGAGCAATTCTCTTTAAGGCTCCTGAGGGGATAGAAGCACCGAAGGGCACTTTCTCTCCTCTTTGCATTAACTGATTAGCTATCTCCAAATACCAGTTGTCGGTCTCCGATTCCTGAGTAAAATCGGGTTGCCGCAGTTGGAATTCACGCATACTAATTTTTTCCATCTCACCTTGAGTTATCGTGTTGATAAAAATTTATGGACTTCAACCCAGTCACTTACAGCCTTCAGTCATTGGTCATCAGCTGCATGAACTCTTGTGGAGTTAGGGTCTGCTGGGTTCCGGCCCTCATATCTTTTAACACTATAACACCCTGTTCGAGTTCACTGCTACCTATCATAGCCACGTATGGGATTCTATCGGCATCAGCCACCGAGAGTTGTTTTTTCATTTTAGCTGCATCCGGATATAACTGTGCTGACACGCCGGCCTCGCGCAGTGCGCGCACATATCCTAATGAAGCGGCAGCTTCTTTCTCACCAAAATTCACGAACAGGACCTTGGATGTTTGTCCCAGATTTTCAGGGAAAAGATCAAGGCTTGTCATAACATCATATATTCGGTCTGCGCCAAAAGAAATGCCAACACCCGACAAACCTGGCATACCGAACACCCCGGTCAGATTATCGTATCGGCCGCCGCCGGTGATACTTCCTATTTCTGTATCGAGAGCTTTCACCTCTATGATTGTACCGGTATAATAGTTAAGACCGCGAGCAAGTGATATGTCGACCTGCATTTCCGCATCATGACCCAAAGCATCAATTGAATTCATGACAGTGCGCATCTCCTCAATTCCGAGCATACCGATTTCGGAATCCTTAAGAAAATCGGTCATTATCTGAAGCTTATCCTCATTGCTTCCTGAGAGGGTAAGAATAGGCCTGAGCATCTCGATAGCCGATTCGGAAAGTCCTTTTTCGCGAAGTTCGGCATTTACATTTTCCAACCCGATTTTGTCAATCTTATCGATAGCCACGGTGATGTCAACTATTCTGTCGGCGGCTCCAATTGTTTCAGCTATACCGGCGAGAATTTTACGGTTATTGATTTTTACCGCAGTACGAATCCCGAGGTCCTTCATTGTCTTATCAATAAGTGAAAGCAATTCGACCTCGTTGAGCAGAGAGTCAGAACCTACCACATCGGCATCACACTGATAGAACTCTCTATATCTACCCTTCTGCGGGCGGTCAGCTCTCCACACCGGTTGAATCTGATATCTTTTAAAAGGCATCTGAAGATCATTGCGGTGCTGAACCACAAATCTGGCAAACGGTACTGTCAGGTCATAACGCAGACCTTTTTCACACATCTTATTGGTGAGTTTCACAAGATTTCTATCCATCAGTTCCTGATCCGAACAAGATTTTAAGAAATCACCCGAATTTTGAATTTTAAAGAGAAGCTTATCTCCTTCCTCTCCATATTTCCCCATCAAAGTAGAGAGATTTTCCATAGCCGGTGTCTCAATCTGCTTGAAACCGAAAAGACGGAAGTTCCTGCGGATAGTATCGAAAATATAATTTCTGCGAGCCATCTCAATTGGAGAGAAGTCGCGTGTGCCCTTGGGTATTGAGGGTTTCTGAGCCATAATATAATTTGGGTTTATTTTTGCGAAATTACAAAAAAATAAGCATTCAATAGCCATCTGTTTAAGCAATAATGAGTAAATTAGCGTTATGGAACAATCCTACAACTCAGTATTACTTGATTCGGCGGTTGCTGAACTTTCCAAATTGCCCGGTATTGGTCATAAAACGGCACTCCGACTTGCGCTGCATCTGCTTCGCAAAGAGCCTGAAATTTCTTACGCATTGGGCAATTCAATAATCCAGATGCGTCGCGGTGTAAGCTATTGTCCAAAATGCCACAACATCAGTGAAGGGGGTGTCTGCGCTATCTGTTCGGATACACACCGCGACCCCACCACGGTGTGCGTGGTTGAGAATGTCAAAGATGTGATTACAATAGAGCGCACACATGAACATCACGGGCTGTATCATGTATTGGGAGGTCTTATATCTCCTCTTGACGGCATAGCGCCATCTGATTTGGAAATAGACAGCCTTGTGAAGCGTGTCGATGAAGATGGAATACATGAAGTTATTCTTGCATTAAGCCCGACCATGGAGGGTGATACAACTAACTTTTATATCTATCGGAAACTGAGCGACCTTCCGGTCAAAGTCACAATGCTTGCACGTGGGGTAAGTATAGGCAACGAACTCGAATACACCGATGAACTGACTTTGGGCCGATCGATATTAAACCGCACTCTTTTCAGTGCCAACAATGTGAAGTAATGTTCAGGGGGGAGAAAGTAACACTGCGTGCATTGGAACCCGGCGATGCCGATGCCATGTATTTTTGCGAATCGGAAGCAAGCAAATGGGAAATCACCAGCATAGCGGCTCCGATTTCGAAATATGCACTGCGCAAATATGCCGAAGAATATGATGCTGACCCAATCAGGGCAGGTCAGATTAGGCTTACCATCGAGACGAGAGAAAGCGAAGTATCCGGATTTGTGGACTTATTCAATATAGACCCTATAAACCGTACGGCTGAAGTGGGGATAGTAATATTTTCAAAATTTCAGCGGCGAGGATTTGCTACCGAAGCGCTCTCCCTGATTGAGCGATATGCCATGCTTTGGCTGCGGTTGCGCACATTAAGCGCCAAAATCACATGCACCAATACAGAGAGTATTGGATTGTTTGAAAAATGCGGATATGCAAAAGCCGGCACTCTTAAAAATTGGATAGCCACCCGCAACAACTTTTCTGACTTGTATATTTATCAGAAAATGCTCGATAATTAATTGCTTAAGAGCCACCCGGAAACTCTAAGCTCACTCCACTCTTTTCACCTCATCTACATCAGGTATAGCGGTTATGTTCGCCATGATTGTCTGCAATTCTTGATAAGAGTGCACTGCGAAACTGATGCGAAGATCCACAATATTATCCTTGGTTGAGGTATTAATGCTGTCAATAGCAAGATGCAACTTATTAGTTATGGTATCCACCAGATCCACAAACAAGTGGTATCGGTCCACCGCATGCACCACAATTGTGACCGGATAAAGGGTCTCATCTGGCTTGAAATCGACAGAAACGATGCTGTCTCCGGCTTGTGAGGCAAGTCTTACTGCCTTAGGGCAATTGCGCTTATGAATAGTTATCGAGCCATCAGGCTTTCTAAATCCTATGACTTCTTCGCCCGGAATCGGGGAACACTCGGTGCATCTTTCGAATTCCGGTTTTGGCTGAGATGCAAGATAGGCATTAATCGCTTTGCGAGCTTTGTAAGTGACTACACTGTCGAGCCAATCCGGAGTCGGATGCGCTTTCGCATCAGTAAATATTTCAACTACATCACCTCTGCGAAGAGGAGACTTTATAGATGAAAGGAAGCCGTTAACACGCGCATATTTGGCCTTCTGACCGAGAGCTGAATGCACCTCATAGGCAAAATCAAGAACCGTGGCTTTCTGTGGCAATATGACTTCTCTCCCTTTAGGGGTGAAGGTCATTATATCATCATTATAGAAAGAAGCCACTACATTATCGATAAAACTTCCGCCGTTTTGTCCATGGTGTGCAATATCGCGCAATACATTGCGGAACTTCTCAATCCATCGCTTAATATTATCTTCAGAGCGACTTGCCATGCATCCGAGTTGAGAATCCCTGACCATACGCTCGCTGCTGATGTGCACCTCCTGCCATCGGCCGAAGTCCGCCAGGAGCTTCACATGGAAACTTTGGTAACCATTCTCCTTGGGAGAATCGATATAGTTAGATATTCCTCCCGGTTTCTCCTTAAATCTATCGGTAAGCACCGAATAAATCCTCAGGGCCATGTCTTTTTCAGACATACCCTCGGGAGTCTTGAAAATTATTTCAGTAAAATGCCTATACTTCAGATGATTGAAATCGTCGCCATATTTATTCATTTTACGCCATATAGAATAAGGCTGACGATATTCCACAATTACCTCGACTCCTATGCCGGCCTGCGAAAGAGTGGTTTTGATTTCATCGGCAAATCGATTCAGTCTTTGTGACTGCGCGGCCTTGTCGCGGCTGATAAGAGACTCAATCTCGGCATATTCATGCTGACACCGGAATTTGAAGCTAAGGTTCTCCAGCTCAGTCTTGACATTATACAATCCGAGACGATTGGCCAGAGGTGCATAAAAATAATCGGTCTCACCGGCAATTTTCATCTGCTTGTCGGTGCGCATTGAAGAAAGAGTCCTCATGTTATGGAGGCGATCAGCGAGTTTTACAAGCAGAGCTCTGATATCATACTGCACAGAGTTGAGCATCTGGCGAAAATTATCCACCTGTTTAGACTCGTCATAAGAATCTTTTTTCTGCTTGGTTACGACTCTAACCAGAAATGCCACATCTTCGCCGAAAAGATTTCGGATTTCTTCGATAGTGTGAGGTGTATCTTCAACCACATCATGAAGAAAAGCCGCGATTACCGGATTGGCCTCAAGCATCAATTCGTCAGCAGCGATTGTGGCCACAGCAATCGGGTGAAGAATGTAAGGTTCACCTGTTTTGCGTTTCTGAGATGCATGTGCTTCGCGAGCGAGCTCGAAAGCCTTGTGTAGCCTTTCGAGATCCTCCGGACTGACTCTGGGAGCCATGACTTCAAACACATGATTCGCCTTTTCCTCTATCAATTTATCGTAATCGCGCTCCATAAACACAAATATCCGAAAATAATTTTGATTATACAAATATGCACACCTCGGAGTCGGTTCTATTGCGGTTGCGGAGCGGAATTACTAATTTTGCAGCATGAAAACCGGATTTGACAACGAGAAATATCTCAAGATACAATCAGAACACATTAAGGAGAGAATCGCCAAATTTGGCAACAAACTATATCTTGAGCTTGGCGGCAAGCTATTTGATGACCATCATGCGAGCAGAGTGCTTCCGGGCTTCGAACCCGACAGCAAGCTGCGGATGCTCAGCCAGCTCAGCGACAAATCAGAGATTGTGATTGTCATTTCCGCCAAAGATATCGAGAAAAATAAGGTTCGACAGGATCTTGGCATAACCTACGATATGGATGTGCTTCGACTTCGCGAGGAGTTTATCAAGCGAGGATTCCATGTGGGTTCTGTTGTGATCACGCACTATAATGGTCAGAGCAGTGCCGATGCATTTCGCGACAAACTGACCCGCATGGGCATAACTTCCTACAAGCATTACACAATCGAAGGTTATCCCAACAATGTCGCCCTGATAGATTCTGAAGAGGGATTCGGGAAGAATGACTATGTAGAAACATCAAGACCGCTTGTAATTGTAACTGCTCCCGGACCCGGAAGCGGAAAAATGGCAGTTTGTCTCAGCCAGCTATATAATGAAAACAAGCGTGGAATCGAAGCCGGATATGCCAAGTTTGAAACATTCCCTGTGTGGAGTCTTCCGCTTAAACACCCGGTCAATATTGCCTATGAAGCTGCCACAGCCGATCTTAATGATGTCAATATGATCGACCCTTTCCATCTGGAAGCATACGGCAAGACTGCTATCAATTACAACAGAGATATTGAAATTTTCCCGGTTCTGAATGCCCTCTTTGAGGGAATATATGGAGAGAATCCCTATAAATCACCCACAGATATGGGTGTAAACATGGTAGGCTTTTGCATAAATGATGATGAGGCATGCTGCGAGGCATCACGTCAGGAGATAATCCGCAGATATTTCACGGCTCTCGGTCAGTTCGCACAGGGTAACACCGGTGACTCCGAAGTCAATAAGATAAGGCTCCTATTCAAGCAAGCCAACATTGATGTGGATTACCGCCGTTGTGTAAAAGCGGCGCGCCAACGAGCAGCAGAAACCGATACTCCCTGCAGCGCGGTAGAATTGGAAGATGGCACTATCATAACCGGCAAATCCTCCGAGCTTCTTGGTCCGAGTGCTGCTCTGCTGCTCAATGCCATGAAGCAGCTCGCAGGTATTGACCATGATATTAAGCTTATTTCGCAGCAACTCATAGAGCCTATTCAAGATATGAAGCTCAACTCTCTGCGAAGCCGAAACCCGCGTTTGCACACCGATGAAGTTCTGGTAGCATTAGCTGTGTTGAGCCCATATAATGAATTGTGCAAACGTGCACTCGATGCACTCCCCCGGTTAAAGGGTTGTCAGGCACACTGCACAGTGATGCTAGGTGAAGTAGACAGAAAGATATTCCGGAAATTAGGAGTAGGTCTGACTTGCGATCCAGCCAAAAAGAAACAATAAACTCCTGATAGCCGGTCTTGCAGCCGGCTATTATATTACTGCAATTATGAAGAGATAAATTGCAGCCGCCGGAAGTGCAAGCAGAAGTGAGTCTATGCGATCCAATATACCACCGTGCCCCGGAATCAGATTGCCGGAGTCCTTGGTATGCAGATTGCGCTTCATGAGCGATTCAATCAAGTCGCCCCAGGTTCCAAAAAGCACCACCACGGCACCAAGACCTATCCAAGTAGCCACATTGGCACCGATGGCAGAAAGATAGAACCAATCGTTGCAAAATACTCCGAAAATAGCTGATGCAGCCAATGTGATAATTAAACCTCCTAAGAAACCTTCCCAGGTTTTCTTGGGCGATATTCTTTCAAACAATTTATGACGCCCGAACAGGCTTCCGGAAAGGAAAGCGGCTGTATCATTAATCCATAATAAGAAAAATACTGCCAAAATCAACCTTGAATCCAGCAGGTATGAAACAGCCACCATTATAGCCATCGGAACTCCTATCCAAACCTGAGAAATCATGGATACACCTAAATCACGCATCGGTGTATCAGATTTTAGATAAAGTTCCTCAATCATGCGGCAAATCATAACACCTACCCATATCGCAATCGGGTAAACCATAAAACCGAGGCATAAGCAGATACAACCTGCTATATCGAGAAGTAATGCAGGAAGTCTGCCCGCTACAGAGCCATTTGACATTCGGGTAAGTTCGGTGCAGGCAAGTGCAGAGAGCAAAGCAGCAAGTACCAGTGCGCCCTCTGAGCCGCATAACAGTGCGATTAAAACAATCAGACAATATATCAAACCGCCGCCTGTGCGCACGGCAAGTGTTTTCACATTCATGACCGCAAAAATACAAAAAAAAGATGAAGAGGGTGTGTCATAAATAAATTTTTTGACACACCCTCCATAAGTATTTATCGCAGGCCTGTTAGTTTTATTCACAAAGTCGGTCGAGCACGGTTCGTGCTAACTGAGCCACACGCGGTTTATAGTCAGTCTGTGCGTTATTAGCGCGCCTTTCAGCAATAATGCAGCATACTGTCATAGCCCTATGTCCGAGCAGCTTAGACAATCCCTGAAGACAAGCCGATTCCATCTCGAAATTAGTAATCGGGCGTCCCTTATATCGGAAGCTTTCAATTTTTTCATTCAGATTGGGATCTGCGAGTTTAAGACGCACCATTCTGCCTTGAGGTGCATAGAACCCTACAGCGGCAATCGTATAACCCCTGACCATATCATCGCGGCCTATTTTTCTGACTAAATCAGCATCTGCATCTACAGTATATGGAGCGGCCCATGAATCAAGCCAACCGGTATGCTGGCAGAAAAGGCGCTCGAAATCGAGATCACATACAAGATCTCGGTCAGCATAGAAATTCAATATGCCATCAAAGCCCATTCCCTTTTCAGCAATTACATATTCACCGATATGCAAATCTTCTTGAAGCGAACCGGAGGTGCCTACACGCACTATATTTAGAGTGCGATGTTCGGGTTTCACTTGTCTGGTCTTGAAGTCTACATTTACCAATGCATCAAGCTCAGTAAGTACTATCTCAATATTATCAGGGCCGATACCGTGCGAGATAATCATGACCTTTTTGCCATGATATGACCCGCCGATGGTGTGAAATTCGCGGGAGCTAACTTCATAATCACGCTCATCGAGCATATCGGCAAACATATTGACACGACCGGGATCACCTACGAAAATTATATTATCATAGACCTGCTCCGGCTTCAGATGAATATGAAAAACCGAACCATCTCCATTGATGATAAGTTCTGATGGAGGTATTACGCGCAAATTATTCTTTTGTGTTTCCATAAAATGGTATTGATTAGATAATTATAACAAATATTTTCTATGGTTTGTTCAATTATATGCTTAGGTCGCACATTCGAATCGTGCACCGGGTAATCTTGAGATAATGCCATCGAATTCCAATTCGGAAATTGCAGACATCAACATTGACATCGGGATTCCGGTAATCAGGTGTATTTCATCGAGAGTCATAGGGCGCTTCTCGCTGCTGAGAAGCTGAAACACCTTAGCGCAATCCCCTTCAAGTTCCGGAAACAACACCGGGGTTTTCACTGCCGGCCCGGGCACTTTAGACTGCCAGCCGAGTTCCGACAAGAAGTCTTTTATTCCGGTGTATATCAATGCCTTGTTAAGATAAATCAATCGGTTGCAGCCACTACTTGAAAGATCGGTGCACCTGCCCGGCACAGCAAATACCGTGCGGTCATACTGACAAGCGAGATTTGCGGTGCTCATGGCACCCCCTTTTATTTCAGATTCGGCTACAACTATTGCGTCACTTAATCCCGCCACGATCCGGTTACGCTCCAGAAAGCGTTGTTTCAGGGGTCTTGTGCCCGATGGATATTCAGTAACTATCGCACCGCCTGATTTTACTATTTTGTTTGCGAGTTGGCGGTGTGCGGCAGGATAAATCATGTCGAGTCCATGAGCCATCACAGCTACTGTAGGCATTCCATTCTCAAGTGCCGCGCTATGACCGGCTGCATCTATCCCATAGGCAAGGCCACTTATAATCGCACAATCCTTATGAACACCGGCAAGTTCATCGACAAATGTCTTGCAAAACGAAAGCCCGTAACGACTGCATTTGCGGGTTCCAACCAACCCCACTATCCGCGTGGCATCGAGATCAGCATCTCCATACACAAATAAAGCTAAAGGAGCATCAGGCAACTGAGCTAACCTCAATGGGTAATCAGAAGTGCCGAGGAATCTGACAGATATTGAGTGCTGAGAGATAAATCTCTCCTCTTCCCGAGCACGCTGCATAGCTTCGAGCCTTATGGAGTGATTGGGAATCGAAACCGATTCCTCACAAAGTGACTCAAGTTCGGAATTGTTGCATTCTATGAGCTGTTCCGGCGAGATACCCTCTTCATAAAGTGAGAGGAGCAGCCCGGCCGAAAATCCCGGAATCATGGATACCGCAAGTCTATATAAATCGTCACTGACAGGCATCGACTACACGCTTTCGTCAACTGATATATTTTCTGAATATTTTAGCCAATTCATCACCTCTCGACAGCTTACCATCTTTCAGGACTACGATAGTAATATCGGCTTCAGCACACAATTCTCCATTTGACCTGATAATATCCTGATGGAAAATAAATCTGGCACCCCGCCTCTCGAGTCTCAGACAACTCAGGAATGAATCTCCACCGCGAAGAGATGATTTATATTCAATCTCCACTTTTCTAACCACAGCATCTATCCCCTGGTTGTGCATTTCATTGAAAGACATGCCGGCATCTTTGCAAAATTTATGCCTTGTGTGCTCCATGTAGTGAAGGTAATTTGCATTATTGACTATTTGCTCGCAATCGAGTTCATAGTCTCTTACCTCCATATCCATGATGAAGCAATATCTTTTGTCGGTATCTTTTAAAATTCTCATGTATTGTGTGTTTGTCATGAAACCTTATTTTGCTCTACACACTTCTGATCTAATAATTGCAGCATTTCTGTCATATCAGCAGGCTCAGGAAATGCATCGGCCGGAATCCACAAGAAGCCTTTTTCCGGTTTTTTAAGCGGGATAATAACTGCATCGCTGCCGATTCTGAATGGGGCAAGACGATTATATTCAAACATTACACTCCTTTTTTCAAGCTCTGTATCGTGATTCTCCTCTGACACATTAGCGTCACTTGAAGTACTGTCAGAAACATTGTCTTTCAATGGTGGCAAAAGTATAACGCACTCAAGTCCGGAGTTTTTCACCGTGAAATAATGATTAGTGGTATTTACCGAATTACCATTGCGTGTAGCAATAGCAAAATAGAGAAACATGATTAAAAGAGGGGCGACTACAAATAACACCAGCAGAGCGCCTAAAAGCCAACGCACATCGATAGCTATTCCGAGCACCAAGCCTGCTACTCCGATCAGAGATAAGGCAAGCATGGGCCATGCAGCATAACGGAATATCATCTCCGACAGAAATCTACCGGCCGACATCCGAAAAACTCGGGTTACTTTTTCATTTGAAGGCTGCATCAATCCTGGTTGTTAATTTGGTTATCACGAAGTTTTCTTTGCTCTGCGTATACACGCTCGTTGGCAGTTTTGGCTTTCTGTGCCAAGCCGGTACCTTCTCTATTATAAAGTTTCGACAGATTTACATATTTTTCGCCATTT
Source organism: uncultured Muribaculaceae bacterium (assembly GCA_947175145.1). GTDB lineage: Bacteria > Bacteroidota > Bacteroidia > Bacteroidales > Muribaculaceae > Lepagella. The sequence continues at coordinate 14,176 of CAMWLY010000045.1, forward strand.
CCCTTCTTGATCGAAAAGACTTCATTACGCTGTTTTTTTGCCTTGACCCCGGCTTCGCATAGCCCACCAGGCAAAGTTCCTCTCAGCGACTTCGGCACACCATTTTGGCGGCATTTCACTGCCTGAATTTCTGAAACAGGTGGATAACCCATTCCGGTCCACATCACATATTCATCTACTGCATTAATATCTGCAGTTTCAGTCGGACGGCAGCCCTCAATTGCAATGGTGGCAGTTGATTTATAACGCGGTATAAAATCCTGATCAATCACCCATTCCTGACCTGAATCAGTGAAATCCGTATGCAGTAAGTCGTGATAAAATGAGCGACTTAAGATTTCGGTCAGCACTTCGGGAGTAACTGATTTTTCGTCGATATATGGAGCGAGTAATTTCTCAGCATTTGCCTCACGCACAAATCCATACCCTTCCCCTTTTCGACCGGAATGGCTATAATTTGTGCGGATTAATACACCACCCTCTACATCATCAAGATTATAACGCACATAAGCATGGTTATTTGTCTCAAAATAAGCTCCCGCACCGGTTGCATCTATCACACCGAAGTTAGCTTCCACACCCATAGGCCGTGTATAAGTTTCCAGTAGACGCGCAAAATCCTCGACAGTCCTGCAAGTCCGCAATGCTTTGGTCATAAGGATGCCCTCACGGTCCATTTTCTTTGCGGAGACGTTATCATCTTTGATATTATAAGAAGCGGTATTCATCACGGCAAATCCAGCTTCATTCATACCCATCCAAGCTTCTGCAAGCGCGGAATCGGAGGCATTGAAGAGGGCCACATAAGCCAACGAACCCTTATCGGCCGGGATATACTCTATCTTATTATCAATGGTTGAAGTATCGCGGTGTTTCCAGAGAATCGGTCGACCATAAGGGTTTGCATCAGCGGAAACAATTGCCGAAGTACAAGCGAAGGCCGCGGACGGCAAAGCTGCCACCGCGACCATCGCATACGATATGAGTTTCTTAGTTATTTGCATCAATCAAGTTTGTGAATCACAAGTCCGGACCTCAGTTTAGGTTCGAACCAGGTAGTCTTGGGAGGCATGATATTGCCGGTGTCAGCGATATTGATAAGCTGATCCATTGTGACAGGATGCAGAGCGAGTGCCATAGCCATTTCACCGCTGTCGACTCTGCGCTTGAGTTCGCCCAGGCCGCGAATGCCGCCTACAAAATCAATTCGTTTGTCCGAACGTAGGTCTGTGATACCGAGAATATCGCGAAGAATCAGGTCTGACGACACTGTAACATCGAGCACTCCGATGGGATCTGAATCGTTATAAGTGCCCGGTTTTGCAGTCAGCGAATACCAGTGGCCTCCAAGGTACATAGAGAAATTGTGAAGTGCATTGGGAGTATAAATTTCTGTTCCCATATTTTTAACCTCAAAATTCTCGGATACTTTCTCGAGGAACTGTTCAGGGGTCAGACCGTTGAGGTCGCGCACCACTCTGTTATAGTCAATAATCTGCAGATGTGATGCCGGGAATGCCACTGCCATAAAGTAGTTGTATTCCTCATCGCCGCGATGATTGGGGTTATTCTGTGCTTTCTCATTGCCCACGAGAGCAGCGGCAGCCGAACGATGGTGACCGTCGGCTATATATAGAGAAGGAATCTTCTCAAACTCGCGGGTGATAAGGTCAATCGTTTCCTTATCTTTGATTACCCAGAGGGTGTGACCGAAGCCATCGGGAGCTATAAAGTCATATTCAGGTTCTGTGGCTGTCACATCTCTGATTACTTTTTCGAGAGCCTCATCATCCGGGAATGCGAAAAATACAGGTTCGATATTCGCATTATTGCAGCGAACATGCTTCATGCGGTCCTCCTCCTTATCGCGGCGGGTCAATTCATGCTTTTTGATACGACCCTCCATATAATCGGGTACCCATGCAGCAACCACAAATCCATACTGTGTGCGGCCATTCATGGTCTGCGCATAGATATAATAATTTTCGGAGTCATCTTCTACAAGCCAACCCTCTTTCTGGAATTTCTGAAAATTCTCTACAGCCTTATCATAAACGGCGGGATCATGTTCATCGAAACCGGGTTCGAAATCTATTTCAGGTTTGATGATATGATAAAGGCTCTTTTCATTGTCCTCACACTCTTTGCGTGCTTCTTCCGAATTAAGCACATCGTAAGGGCGAGAAGCAACTTCTTCTACCAAATGACGCGGAGGGCGAACGCCTCTGAATGGTTTAACTTTTGCCATGGTCAGTGTCTTTTATGGTTAGTTATTTTGATATAAGGTTTTTCTTTATTAATGATTAATGCAAATATAACTCACTACCCTCAATAATTAAAATCTGAAGTC
>CAMWLY010000046.1 GCA_947175145.1 uncultured Muribaculaceae bacterium
GTCTCGTTGGCTCGGAGTTGTGTATAAGAGAAAGATTATCAGCAGTCCCAAATCCTTGAATTTAACAGATTTGCCGATAATTTTGTGAGTACCTACAAGTATATCGATTTTTCCGGCTTCCAGATCCTCGAGAATCTGCTTTACCTCTTTGGGCTTCTTGGCGCGACTCAGAAACTCGACTCTGACGGGCAGATCACCGAGTCGGTTGACAAAGGTATTGTAATGCTGCATGGCGAGTACTGTGGTGGGTACCAACACCGCCACCTGCTTGCCATCGGCGGCAGCCTTAAATGCCGCTCTTATTGCAATTTCCGTCTTTCCGAAGCCTACATCGCCACACACGAGCCTATCCATCGGACGTTCCGATTCCATATCCTCCTTGACCGCCTGCATGGTTTTAAGCTGGTCAGGAGTTTCCTCATATATGAATGATGCCTCAAGTTCATGCTGCAGATAGGAGTCGGGCGCAAAGGCATGACCCTTTTCAGTGCGACGCCGAGCATAGAGGGAAATCAGCTCTCGGGCCATCTCCTTCATCTTGGTCTTTGTCTTCTCCTTAAGCTTGAGCCATGCTCCTCCTCCAAGTTTGCTTATGCGTGGAGGAATACCATCTTTGCCTCGATATTTCGAAAGTTTATGTAGCGCATGAATCGAGACCAGTGCCAATGCATTTCCCTGATAAATAATCTTTATCATCTCCTGTGGGCGCCCATTGATGCCGGTCTTGATAAGCCCGCCGAACTTACCTATACCATGATCCATGTGCACGATATAGTCACCGATCTCGATTTGGTTCAATTCCTTGAGCGACATGGCAAGTTTGCCTGCTCTCGCCTTATCCGAACGCAGGGAGTATTTATGGAAGCGATCGAATATCTGATGGTCCGTAAAGAAACAAATCTTGGCATCATGGTCTGCAAATCCCTCATGAAGAGTAGGCTGCACCGGTGTAAACGATATATTGTCACCCCTATCCTTGAATATTTCACGCAGGCGGTTGGCTTGCGATTCGGAATCCGACAGAAGAAGTATCTTATACCCATCGGCTATAAACCGTGTGAATGATTCCGAGATTAAATCGAAATTTTTATGATAGAGAGACTGTAGCGTGGTATTGAAGCTCAATGAGGCTTCTGCATTGAATCCGGCGGGGGCAGGTTGCACACCAAACCGAATCCATCGCAATCCGGTTATCGTCTTTAGGAAATTATCGGCATCTACCACTTTTTTCATCGCATCGGGGTCTCCCTCCTCGGCAATGAGCGCAGATTTCGAAAATTCCTGAGAGGCTATATTTGCCACTGCGGGGGCTATATCGCCGGGATCGGGAGATGCGACAACCGTGTGGGACCCCATGAATTCAAGCAGCGACACACCCTCGGTCGACTCAGATGCTCCGCGGGGCACAATCGCCACAGAATCCACCTTATGATCCGATAACTGACTCTCGACATTAAAGGCTCTGATTGAATCTATCTCTGTGTCGAAAAAGTCAAGTCTCCAAGGGAGTTCGGCAGAATATGAATATACGTCAAGTATCGAGCCGCGCCGAGCGAATTGCCCGGGTTCATATACATATTCCACAGAATTGAAACCGAGTTTAATCAACTCGGCGACTATTTCAGACATAGGTATCTTCTGACCGACCTTGAGAGATATGGTCTGACTTGCAAGTGTCTTGCGGGGAGCTACCTTTTCTGCCAGAGCCTCCGGGCATGTTATTACAAACCTTAATTTTTTTGACGATGAGAGTCTCTCGAGGGTATCTGTGCGAAGAATCTGCGAAGGGGGATCCTGCTGACCATATTTTATACCCCTCTTATAACCTGAAGGGAAAACCGCCACCGCTTCATCATCGGTTATATTGCGCAAGTCATTATATAGATATCCGGCATCGGTAATATCGGCTGCTACTATAAGCAGGGGTTGCTTAAGTTGCGGAAGTGCCGCAAAAAGGAGAGCCGGCGCCGAACCGGCAAGCCCGCTCAGATCTATGCGCCGCAATTTCTCATCGGCAATCAGTTTGCCGAGTGCTTCTATTCGCGATTTTGTGGCAAACAGAGCATCTGCCTCGGAAAGAATCATTTTTCATGCGGTTTAAGGATACTTTGATAACGGGGAGAGCGGAGAATATCGCGAGCGGCCTTGAAACCACGGTCTGTGCGCAGCAGATACTCTGTTTTCCCAGCATCAAAATAATATCTGCCGATAATTTCGGATCCGAGATAATCCTCGATCTCGGCGCGATGCGTATCCAGGTCGCGATTCAAATCATGGGTAAGATGTTTCTGCAATGCATCAAAGGCTTCAGATGCTTCTGAGGTCATGTAGCCCTCATCATCGGCTATCTCGCGAAGCTGCTTGACTGCATCTTCCATCACCCGGTCATATTTGAATCGATCCGGATCGATCGATGCTTTAAAATCCGAATATATGGTATCCGTGATTGCAAACTCCTCGGGTGAGGGGATAGTCGGATTCTTTGATGCGAACCGGGTTGCATAATCAAAACTCCAGTTGTCGCGCACTATATTATATACCAACCTGTTTACTTTGTTCCACTCCACTATGCTATCGGGCTGCAGACCTCCGCCATCGCGGATTGTCCGGCCATGAAGTGTCTTATATGCATGAGTCAGCGAATCCGGTATGCGCGACACACTGCCGTCTTCATTACGGTGCGCGTAATCGAGGGCCTGAATCAACCGACCGGAGGGGGTGTAATATTTCGCTACAGTCACCTTCAGCAGGCCCGAGAAGGGGAGAGGCCGGGTGCTCTGCACCAACCCCTTGCCAAAGCTTCGACTGCCAACCAACACTCCGCGATCCAGATCCTGAATTGCACCGGCCAGAATTTCAGAGGCCGACGCAGTACCTCCATCTATGAGCACTGCCATCGGAATGTCAGGAAACATCGGCTTATGAGTGGTTTTATAGATACGCTCCGAGTTTGCACCGCGCCCGCGAGTGCGGACCACTTCTGTTCCTTTAGGCAGAAATTCGGATAATATCTCGACGGCGCTTTCCACAAGTCCTCCGCCATTGCCTCTGAGATCTATCACTATATCCCTGAGTGTAGGATCCTGCTTGAAGGATTCAAGAGCCGCATGGACCTCGGCCGGAGATTTATCGATAAATTGTGTCAGCTGGATATAACCGGTGCCATCGATCACTTTAGCCAGAGGCACCGAAGGCTGCTTAAGCAGCTCGCGATCGAAGGTAAATGTGAGTATAGAATCTGTGGTATACGGGCGATTCACGGTTACGGTTACAGGTGTACCGGGTTTGCCGCGCAGTAATCCTGTGACCTTAGCACTCGGCAGACTTGAGACATCAGTAGAATCCACCCTCAGCAGATGGTCACCGGCGCGCAGTCCGGCACGCCATGCCGGGCTCCCCTGCATAGGTGCTGATATATATGTGGCGCTATCGCGGTCAAGAAGGTAAGCTCCAATTCCTCCGTAGGAACCGGTGGTCAGCTTCTGAAGATCCTCACGCGCTTCGACCGGATAATATTCGGTATAGGGGTCAACCGTGGCGAGCAGTGCTTCGATTGCCGACTTGAATGCACGATCCGGAGCTATTGAGTCCACATAATTGTTTTGGAGCTCCTTGACTATCGAATTGAATGTGGTCAGATTGCGACCGATGGCGGCATCGGTGCTTCCCGAAGATTTATGCGATGGGGTCGCAGCCACACTTGCCAACGCAAGAGCTGAAACCAATGATACTACTAATTTTTTTCTCATGCAGTGTTATAACGGCTCGTTCAGTCTTTCTGTTCGAGCTGAGGGTGTGGATAGTCTACTGTGAAGTGCAGTCCCCGGCTCTCTTTGCGCTCAAGCGCCTGACGCATTACAAGATACGCCACATTGATTATATTTCGGAGTTCGCAGAGCTGGCGAGTCGGTTTCGAACGGCGGAACAAGTCTTCAGTCTCACGATACAAGATGTCAAGGCGATTCCATGCGCGCTTCAGACGCAAATCCGAGCGCACTATCCCGACATAATAGTTCATGATTGAATTGACCTCTTTCTCGCTCTGGGTAATCAGCACCAGCTCATCGGGGTGCTCGGTGCCTTCATCATTCCAGTCGGGTATGTCCGCACGCAGTTCATAACCGTCAATCAGCGGATCCGAGTGCTTGATTGCAGCATCGGCATAAACTATCGCCTCTATCAGCGAGTTGGACGCAAGGCGGTTACCACCGTGTAATCCGGTGCAACTGCATTCTCCTATGGCATAAAGCCGCTGAATTGAGCTTTGGCCATTGAGGTCAACCTTGATTCCTCCGCAGAGATAGTGGGCCGCCGGAGCCACCGGAATCATATCGCGGGTGATATCTATGCCGAGCGACAGGCATTTCTCATAGATATTCGGGAAGTGATGACGGGTTTCTTCCGGATCTTTGTGTGTGACATCAAGAAACACATGATCCGAGCCGGATTGCTTCATCTCGGAGTCTATGGCGCGCGCTACAATATCGCGAGGAGCAAGCGACAGACGCTCATCATATTTGTGCATAAATTCGCGGCCTTCGATATCCTTCAACACAGCACCATAACCGCGCATGGCCTCGGTGATAAGGAATGACGGGCGGTCTCCGGGGTGATAAAGCGCTGTGGGGTGGAATTGAATAAATTCCATGTCAGCGACTGTGCCTTTGGCGCGATAAACCATAGCTATACCATCGCCGGTAGCCACAAGCGGATTGGTGGTGGTGGAATATACCGCCCCTATGCCTCCGGTCGCCATCACGGTTACTTTGGCCAGAAATGTGTCTACCCGGCCGGTAGCTTCATCGAGCACATAAGCTCCATAACAGGTGATATCGGGTGTGCGCCGGGTAACTATAACGCCCAAATGATGCTGGGTGATAATCTCCACTGCAAACCTATGCTCATATATGTCTATCAGAGGATTATTTCTGATGGCAGCCATCAAACCGCGCTGTATCTCGGCGCCGGTATTGTCGGCATGATGCAGGATTCGGAATTCGGAGTGACCACCCTCGCGATGCAAGTCATATTTACCATCTGCATTCTTATCGAAATTCACTCCCCAACCCACCAGCTCTCTGATCTGTTCGGGAGCATGGGTCACAACCTGTTTTACAGCCTCGGGGTCCGATAACCAGTCTCCGGCTACCATGGTGTCATGGATATGCTTGTCGAAATCATCGACTTCAAGATTAGTCACCGATGCCACACCACCCTGGGCAAGATTGGTATTGGCCTCAACAAGCTCGGTTTTGCAAATTATCGCTACACGCCGACCTCTCGCGGCTGCCTTAAGTGCGAACGACATTCCGGCTATTCCGGAACCAATTACCAGATAATCGTATTTATAAGTCATGGTATGAAGAGTTGGCTTCAACTTGCGAAGTTACTAAAAAAATCCGGACACTCTTCGCGAGTAATCCGGTTTTTATGATTAGGGTTGTATTTATCCGTAAACAAGAGTGTGTATCGGATTCATGGTTCGCTTGATGAACTTGTCAATCAACACACACACAAGAGCCATGGTCAGCGCCAGAAGTGTCACTACAGGGATTTCCCACCACCCGCCATATATGGACTTAAGGCCTGCAAGCCACCCGGACTTCATCAGAAAATGAAGTCCGATATAATGATACAGATAGACCGGCAGTGTGTGTCTGCCAAGTGCTGAGAGTCCTCGCGCAAGGAACGATTCTCCACCCCAGAAATTTCTGCTGAACCAGAACGCTCCATATACCGCGACTACTCCCGCCATGCGTGTCGGCAATCCCGTATAGCCGAAATCTACTATACAGCCGGCTATAAAATAGGCTGTGATGAGTATATATATCCAATACTGCTCGAATATGACATGAAATCTATCCCACCACATTCGCGCCAACACTCCCAGCATGAAGAATTGACCGTAGGCCACGGTGCGGTTCAAATATGAGTACTGGAGAAAGTGATGATTGGGGAGCTTGCCAAGCGAGGTTATCCATATTTCCCCGCCAAGCAGTATCGCAATGGTTGCGGCTAATACAATAGTTTGTGTGCGCATCGATGCTTTTGTGGCATCAAAGATTCTTGCCATCACTGCATATAGCAGAAATATCTGCACCAAACTCTGGGTAAACCAATACTGGTCATTGTGCTTGTTATAAATCAAGGAGTGCCAGCCATCCCAGTAGCAAAGACCATTGAAGAGCAGACAGACCACAATCGTGGGCCAAAGCTGCTTACGCAGTCTGTTGACCACACGTTTGCGGAATTTCACGGGAGTATAGATGCCGTAGGCCAGCAAACCGCTCAGGAAAAAGAAGAGAGGCATGCGGAACTTGAGTCCTATTACAGCCGGTGACCACGCACAATCGAGCCAACCCCCTTTGAAGGAGAATAATCCATAGTTGACCAGATGCACGTAGACCACCAACAATATTGCCAATCCACGCAGGGCATCGATATGCTTGAACCTTGGCATCAGTTACTGTTATCTTATCACTACCTTGCGACGCTCGGAATTCAGATAAATGCCGGGAGCGGAAGGTTTGGCGATTTTGCGTCCCTGCAAGTCAAACCACTGTACCTCTCTGTCGGATGTTGCGGTTGAAATCTCGATGGCAGAAGTACCGGAGAGAGTTACGGTGACAGGCTCTGTCCATTGGCTTGCATCGAAAGATGTGGGATCAGTCGGCACCGCACGCATGCGATAATCAAATGTGCCGCCGGCCTTAAGTCCGTCGATACGCACTGAGTTGCCGGTAAGTCCGGTCAGTGTGCGCGAGGTCTGTTCGGCAGCTCTCATACCCTTGACTCCGGCAGAAGCTACCTGACCGAGCCATACCTGACCTTTAGTCAAATAGAAGCGCTTCTTATTGGAGGTAGTTGCGATACAAACCTTGACATCTTCTCCGGCTTCTGCAGGCAATGTTACAGAATAATCGGCATACTGACCGGTGAGCGCCACTGTATTTTTGCAGATTTCAGTGCCTTGCTTGTTAAGCAAACTAATAGTAACCTCGGTAGCGTCACTATTATAGCTTTTGGCAGTAAAGTTAAAGGTTACCTTATCGAAGTTTCCGGTATTGAAAACCGGAGAGGTAGCCGCACCTGTATTCTTATTTGAACCAAAGCGCAGAGCATTATCCTCGACTACTGTGTAACCGTTAATGGCCCAATTCAGAGTTGCTGAAGTAAAGTCTACATCATATACGAGTTCTGCATCCTGATGCTCGAAAATTTCTACTGTATAAGTCACATCATTGTCATCGCCCGGAGTCCAATTGAGTGTTATGTCAGTTGAATTATGAATTTCATGGTTGTTGACAATCGGAGCCGCCACCGGTGCAAGCGGAGATTTCATAACCCAAAGTGAGATTGTGCCGTCGTCATTGCGGGTTATTTCGGTGATTGGCTTACCCATCAGTCCGCCGGTATTAACTTTGGCTGCGGGAGTCGAAGTGTCTGTCAGTTCATTCACTTTCCCCCAGGGCCAGAGGTCACCAAGCAGATCCTGCTCGTCGACTTCGTAATAAATCTGACCATAAGATGATTTAGTATTTAATTTCAGGCTATTATCGGCAGGCACCGGTGTCATGCGCTGAAGATCGTAATCATTTACATAGTTACCATTCCATGCCGCGGCACTGTAAGTCACATGAGTGATCAGCAGGCCTTCGGCCGGCATGAATTTATCCCAACCCTGACGCGCACGGTTTTCAATTACATAATATTCGTTGGGGTCTTTGGAGTTGGTGACCTTTAAAGCGCGATCTTCAATTCCTTCTTTGCCGAAAACCGGGAGAGTATAGAAAGTATTCTCCTTGACCTCTTCGAGGTCTATCCAGCCGAAGAAAGATTTTTCGTAGGCAGTATAACCGACCGGTGTATAACCATCATCGTTATAGCAACCATAATCGAGCAGTGACCAGTTAGCCATGCCGAAGTGAGGGCCATAATTCGTATCATAGAAGTCCGGCAAATCAAGGCAATGCGAGAACTCATGGCAGAATGTGCCGATACCATCTATTTTCGACAGATCGGAACCGTTCAACTCATTGAATACCGCAAATTTATCTACTTTTGTGTTGTCAAGTGTAAGAGATTTACGGAAATCCGAACTTGACAGCGACCACTGGCAAGGCCAGATAGCATTTTCGCAATCCGGGTCGTATGAAGAAGCTTCACCATCGCCGGCATAAATCACAATGATCACATCGCATTCGCCATCGCCATCATTGTCATACTTGGAAAAATCTATCTTCGAATCGAGACCCTGACACGCCTGACCAACCATGGCACCCACGCCGCGGTCGTTACCGCTATAGGTATTGCCACCGTAAGTTGCCCGGGTTCCGGAGAGTGTAATCGGTCCATACACATCAAACTGGGGAGTATATTTACCCTTGCTTTGGTCCACATAATACTGATAGGCTGATTTCGGACCGTTATCGAAGAAATTGCGGAAAGTCTCAAGCGGATCAGCATCTTTGAATTTATAGTCGCTATACTCCACGAGTAGCACCGGCACCTTCGGGCTGCCCGAAGATGGCACCTGGCTTATCTTGCGGGGTGCGGTTCTGCGCTGTTTAGCAGCTGCGCGCCGACTATTTACAACTTCCTGAGAAATCGGGCGATAAAAACCATCTGTATCGCGATTCATAGCTACACCATCGGGTGTAACGAGAGTGTGATAAAACTCATCTCCCACAAGTTGAAGAGAGATTTTTGTGCCGTCGGGTTGTGTATAAGTTCTAAGACCCGGTTTTGCAGGCACGGCAAATGCTGTCGCTGCGCATAGCATCGCTGCAGCACCTATCATTCCATATTTAAGCATTTTCATAGCTCAGAGAGGTTAGTCGTTTATTTTTCTTCATGAATCTCTGCCTCCCGCCATCATCAATATTCATTTACAGGAATCTGCCTGATGCAACCTTTATCCCCAAGTCGCTATTGCGATATAGCCCGGACACAGCAATTCAACATGCTAAATTACTACTTTTTACCAATTTTCAAATAAATCTATCTGCAAAAAATAGTTAATCCACAAAGACCAATCTATGACTCAACCGGCAAATTCTGCAAAACGCAGCTTCTTATTATTATTCAGGTTTATATTCAGGACAAACCACAATGAACCCTGACATTTTACTGTGGTTTGACATCTGCGAGGTCGACCAGATGGTTTATGATTGCGAATACTGTCAGACCGGCGGTGGTGTGAATATCAAGCTTGGCGCAGATGTTGCGCCGGTGTGTGGTTACGGTATTGACTGAAATGAAAAGTGAGTCTGCTATCTCTTTGTTTGCCTTGCCCAAAGCCACTTCGCGTATAATTTCTTTCTCTCGCTCACTGAGCATCTTGAGTTGCTCTGCGGTATTCTCAGTCTCAGTCGGTTTCTCCTTACCCTGCTGTCCGGATTTCAATTGACTCTCTATGCGCATCACACAGGGTATAAGCAATTGAGTTTCAACTTCGAAATGCGACATCATGTCGCGACCGCAGACTATTATATCAAACAGCGCTGAACTCAGCTTCATGTTATCCTTGCGGCTATACTGACTGATGAACATTTCTTTCAGTTGATTCAGCTTCTCCACAGTGTCACTATGACTTTCGGAATAGTCCGAGATTCTGAATTCTCCGGTAGCCTCGCCTACCAGAAGCCGGTCAATGTATGTAAAAATCACTTCATTCTCATACTCCATGTGGCGGCGCACTTCCTCAACATAGTCATCGAAGAATTTTATAAGGAGCTTTGCAACTTCATCATCTTCCTGGCCTGCGGTAGCCTCAATGAGATTATACCTGATTTTCGGCAGTTCTATATTGAGAAAAGATGTGTGGGCACGCCTTAGATACCCCATAAGCGCCGGAAGCGAGATTGCATCACGCTCATATCGGTAACCACTCAGCAGATTGCACACACTGATAAATGTGGGGCAATCCACATTATGATTGCGACACACCTCCGCGACCGATGCTTCCCCGAAGCCGAAGGGAATATCAAAACGACTCAATGCCGGAAGCAGCATGGCATTGTCGCGCAGTAGATCACGCATGATGTGCCGGGGTGAGTAACCATCCTTGTTGACTGAAATCATAACCGTCTGAATTGGGGATAATTTTCCGACTGCAAAAATAATCATATCTAATCAGCAACCGAATACTCAATTTTAGTGATTTTAATGATTTGTGAGTATTACTCGGATTTCTTCTTCTCTATTTTTCACCTTTTTGAAGTATTGTAGCCCTACACACATATACCTAAGTTTGCAGCCGAAAACAAGTCACATTAACCCACGGTTAATCCACCTCACGATAACTAAAATTTATTTGACAATACAATACTGATGAAGAAAAAACAAATTTTTTCCATAATGGCACTTATGGCCTTGGTCGCGGGGAGTGTCTCGGCTCAGGAAACTGCTATGAGGGTGACACTCATCGATGGCTCAACCTCCACTTTCATACTTTCGCAAAGACCCAAAGTTACCTTCAAGGGTGAAAACATGGTGATAGCTTCACCGGAAGCTTCGACTGAATTTAACCGCTCCGATGTGGCTGATATCACTTTCACTTCGGACCTGTCGTCGGTTAATTCCATCTGCGGAAGCAGAAACACAATCAGCTACGTCAATGGCATCATCTCCGCACCCGACCGATTCATATTGGTCTATGAACTCACGGGCAGAATTGTAGCCTCAGCTCAGGGTATTCTTAATACCGCTGACCTCCCCTCCGGCAGCTATATTGTCAAAGCCGATGACCAATCTATAAAAATCAGAAAATAATCACTCTCTAAAAAATTATGATAATGAAAAGACATATTTACTCCGCTATCCTTATCGCCACATCACTCTGCGCATTCGCCGATAATGATTTACTTCGTATCACCCTCAATGATGGCTCATGTCAAACACTTCATGTAGCCGACATCAAGGAAATAAGTTTCGAAGATGGTTCGGAAGAGTCTCTCGCGGCAAAATTTATCGGAACGTGGAGTGGCACGCAGACTGTAACGATAGGCGGTACTTTCAGTTATACCGCAGAGATTCCGGTTGTGATCACTGCCGGCGAGGGTTCACAATCTATCTCTGTAAGCTACCCGGAATATTCACTTGCGGGAACCATGATGGGAGATATTACCCTCGGCACTTTAAATATAGTCGGACTTGAGTGGAATGATGAAAAAGGTGGCTTCTACCTGAATTATGGTGGTCAGGGACTTACACAGCACTTCAAAGCCATTAAAGATGGCAATGTAACCATGGACAGTGACTATCCTCTCAATGAACCGAGCTCGATTCTTGTGACTCTGACAGATAATGGTGGGATAAAAATAGAAAACCACTTTAAACTCGGAGCTATGCCATTCCCGATAAATTCCACTTTTGAAGGTGTGAATCAATGAACACAGGCAAGCACTTTTGCCATGCGGTCACTGTAGTAATGATTATGTCATTATCATCATGCACCGGAATACTGACCGGTATCTACGATGAGCCTCCGACTGAAAGTCGCACCACCTCTGCCGGTCAGCTATACATAGATGCATCAGACTGGACCAAATGGCACTATATCGATTTAAAAGCAGTTACAGACTCTATAGCAGAAAATCCCTCTTTTAACCCATCTGCTCTATGGCAAACATTTGATATACCGGTTGCTGAAGTTTCCGATTCTGCCCGGAAAGCGGGTATCTACACTTATTGGTATGATGTATTCGGAGAGGGAACCGGAAAATATGAGTTCCGTTCATTTTATCCTACGGCCGCGCAAGAAGAACCGTCTGAGTGGACACTTGCGGTACATCGCAACAATGTGCGCACCAACGGGGGTGCTGTCTGGGAAAGCCCCTTTGTGTCTCTCGATGAACTTCCCGAGGGCAGTGATTGGCTGCGGGATATAAACTTCACTGAAGATGAATGGAACCAAATAGATGTCTGGACTCTACAGGAGCAGATGCTTCTCGGACTTGTCGGAAATCAGGGAATCTATATAAATCCAATACTCAGCCGATGGCTCACGATGCAGATTCCTCCGATGCCACCTGTATTTTCGCTCAATAGCTCTGTTTTTATACTCCGAATATCCGATGATTCATATGCGGCCTTGCAACTCGCTGATTATATGAATAATCTCGGAACCAAATGCCATCTTACTATAAATTACCGCTATCCGCTATGAAGTGTGCCGCGCACCTACCTGCATATTTCTTACTTGCACTACCTTTTCTCAGTTATGCTGATGAGAAGCCGGACTCTCTCTCGGATTCCATGCTTGAACTGAGTGAGGTTGTAATCACCGGCACCCGATTGCCCCGACTTCTAAAGGATACTCCGGTGCAGACGCGCTTGATTTCATCAAAAGATATTGAGCGGAGCGATGCAACCGACATACAGGATTTACTCACACAGCAGATGCCGGGAGTTGAGTTCAGTTATACCATGAACCGGCAGACCCATCTGAACTTAGGGGGCTTCGGCGGCCGGAGTGTTCTATTTCTTATAGACGGTGAACGACTGGCGGGGGAAACTACAGATGATGTGGATTTCTCACGAATCGATATGAACAATGTGGATCGCATTGAAATAGTTCGCGGAGCTTCAAGTGCGCTCTACGGAAGCAATGCTGTGGGGGGAGTAATCAATATCATCACGAAAGATGCCAAAAAGAAATGGGGTGGAGGTGCGGATTTCCGAATCTCCAAGCATGGAGAACGCAGATATACCGCAAGTCTGAGCAATCACTTCGCTCATATTTCCAATACTCTCTCCCTTTCAGCAAATCGAATTGGCAGTTATGATGTAAATAACGGTTCCGACCCGATTGGCAGGGTTATTTCCACTGTCTATGGTCACAAGACCCTTAACCTGCGCGAGCAATTGCAGTGGAAACCATCGGAGAATCTCAAATTTACCGCTCATGCAGGATTCTATATGCAGGAACTGCCGCGAGACATAGATGCGCCGGATCGATACCGCTCATATAGCGGTGGTTTGCGTGGAGCGTGGAATATCACACCCGGTGATCGACTTGAGATGTCTTATACTTTCGACCAATATGACAAGTCACAATATCGCTCACTTACCGGACTTGATATCCGGAACTACAGCAACGTGCAGAACTCTATCCGTGGCTTATGGATTCATAATGATGCTCTCTCGATCGGCATGGATTATATGCACGATTGGCTTCATAATACTAAACTCAAGGATGAAGACCGAGAGCAAAACAATTTCGATATTTTCGCACAATATGACTGGCGCATAAATGAGAAATGGGAATTGGTCGGCACAGCACGTTATGACCGATTTTCAGAAGGCCGGATTTCTCGAGTCACACCTAAATTGTCTGCGCGTTATTCCCCAAACAATCGCATTACCCTGCGCGCTGCTTACGGCATGGGATTCCGGGCTCCGACTCTGAAAGAGAGATACTATGAGTTTGATATGGCCGGTATATGGATTGTTGAAGGGAATCCGAAACTCAAGCCGGAGACCGGACATAATTTAGATATATCCGCAGATTACTCTATTTATAATTATAACTTAACTGCAACAGCAAGTTATAACATGATGCAGAACCGAATAGCTACCGGATTACCACACAGCTATCCCTCCGACCCCAATCAATTATACCTCACTTATATCAATCTCGATAACTACCGGTCATTAGGACTTGAACTATCTGCACAGGCTGCCTGGAGCTTTGGCCTGACAGCCCGATTATCTTACGCTTTTACCTACGAAAAAACCATACGCGATAAAGATGGCAATATATTCAACAACCAGTATATGCCACCGCGCCCTCATTCGATTACTGCAAATATCAACTGGACTCACCGCTTCTCTAAACACTACATAGTTGACCTCGGTCTAAATGGCCGCTTTTTATCTTCGGTAACCAACCGGGAATATAAAAATTACTATGACATTGCCGCCGGAACAACTGCAATCAGATATCCGGCATATACA
Source organism: uncultured Muribaculaceae bacterium (assembly GCA_947175145.1). Taxonomy (GTDB): domain Bacteria; phylum Bacteroidota; class Bacteroidia; order Bacteroidales; family Muribaculaceae; genus Lepagella. The sequence goes on from CAMWLY010000046.1 coordinate 13,960, forward strand.
CTCTGGAAGCTGTCAATGGTAAATACTCTTTTCGGCAAATTCAAACTGAGCGTTGCACTTGATAATCTATTCAACTATCGCCCGAACTATTATTACATGAACACACCGCTCACCGATGGCATAGCGCTGATTTTCGGTGCCGGACTAACAATCTGACCAAATGAAACAAAAACTATATATCGGTAAAGCTATAGCTTCATTTTTACTTGTGCTGCTCACTATGCCGCTCGGACACGCTGCAATGATACTTATGGAACACAGCATGACAGCGGGCGTATTACACGTTTCTGCCTTTCTCCTCGGCCTGCTCGGCTTCTTTATTGTTATAGCCGGCGTATTTATCAAAGGTGATTTGCGGCAAACTCTTTGCGGCCTTTTTGGGGGTCTGCTTTTCTGGACAGGGTGGGTGGAATTTCTGTTTCAATACTACGTGGACCGATTCGGAATGCTACCCTTTGAGGATCCTGTGAGCGGTAAGGTCACACAACCTGAATATCTGGTTCTCCCGGCATCATTTGGGTTTCTGATGATGTTCTTCCTTATCTACACATTCTCGACGCGAACAGGCTGCAATTTCTTTAACTGGATTCAGTGCAAGCTCTTGGGTAAACATAGGGGGGAGGTTGTGGCGCGCCCCATGACACGCCATGTTTCCATTGTCACCTTTATGGAGCTTTGTCTGATTATGTGGACCTCTTATATAGTGCTGATGTTTTGCTATGACACCAACTTTCTTGGTGATACGCACCCTGTCACCATAGCACTCGGTCTGATATGTCTTGTTAGTTCGGCGCTGATATTTATTCGCCAAACACGCATCTCATCGTGGGGAGCCAATATCCGCATGTCGATAGCCACAGTAATTGTGCTCTGGACTTTCGTTGAAATCCTTGGCCATATAGGTTTGCTCAACGAAATCTGGCTTGCCCCGATGGCTCACCTACCGGAAATGTTAACCCTCCTTGCGCTATTTATCGCACTTATAGGTTATACCATAATCAAGACCTTCCGCACTTAGACCCCGGTATTTAGGTAGGAATAGACTGCGCACAAGGGTATATTTTCCATCCATTTCTGATCGGCAAACCCACGCATGGAAAATCTGTATCCCTTAAAATCTTTATCAGCATTATCCACCTCAATAAACTGCCTTAAAGACTTTGATTTAACATTCTCTTCAGCTTTTACTTCTATTGGTAACAAATGATCTGCTGCCTGAACTATGAAGTCTATTTCAATTGTGGAGTTATCTTTTGAAAAGTAACCAATCTGAAGATTATTAACACACTTCATTTGGTTCAATACATAGTTCTCCGTAAAAGCTCCTTTATATTCTGAAAATATATTCCGCCCTATAAGTATGGTAGAAGCTGAAATATCAACCATGGCACCCAATAGGCCTATATCCAGCAGAAACAACTTAAATATATCTTTTTCTATATAGAATTTAATTGGAAGTTCCACTTTTGAAAGTCGATTTACTTTATATACCAACCCGGCATCAACAAGCCACTGTATCGCACTTTCATATTCAGCCGCTCGGGCGCCTTTTTTTAATACACCGAATATGAATTTCTTATTCTCCCGCGCCAACTGCGCAGGAATAGCTTCAAATACAGCCCTCGCTTTTTGAGTCTCTCTCCCGGCATGCTTGGCTATATCAGCTGAGTAGGCCTTTAAAATCTCTTTCTGAATTTCTCTTACTCTTTCAAGATTGTAGCTCTCCACAAACTCCAATACTGCTTCAGGCATTCCACCAACGAAATAATATTGACGTAAGCGGTCAACATATTTATCCAACAGAGCATTTACAACATCTTCATTACCTTTTTGATCAAGCAATTCCACAAGTTTTTCCTCTCCTGCAGCCTCTAAAAACTCCACAAAATTCATGGGATACATATAGAGGATATTAACTTTTCCGGTGGGAAAAGATCTTCCTTCCATATTCACCACTCCCAATAATGAGCCTGCCACTGCAATCGCTATCTCAGGGGCATCTTCACAGAAATACTTTAATGAAGCTATCACATCGGGAATTTCCTGCACTTCATCTAAAAATATCAGCGTAGTTCCTTTATTAATCTCTTCACCGCTTAATGCAGAAAGACCCAGAAGAATCCTGTCTATATCCTTATCCTCCTCAAATAGTGTGGCTACAGCTTGATTCTTATAGCAATTAATATAGACCATATTCTCAAACTCATTTCGGCCAAACTGTCTAAGAATATACGTTTTTCCAACTTGACGAGCGCCATAAAGCATCAATGGTTTCCGTTTCACTGAATTCTTCCACTTCAATAAATCTTTATAAATCCCTCTTCTCATTATCGTTCGTTATTCCCTATTGAATAATAGAATATTAGACCGTAAATTTACACTTTTATTGGGGAATAATCAAGTATATTCTACACTTTTATTGGGGAATAAT
>CAMWLY010000047.1 GCA_947175145.1 uncultured Muribaculaceae bacterium
ACCATAGAAATACTCAATTGATACTTATAAGCACTATAAAGAAAGTAACCATATAATGGCTACTTTATAAAGGGATAATAAATGGATTATGGTCTAATACTATTATTTTGAAATTTTAAAAGATTACGGCTTGCTTTTACCAACGGGTGGCTCCGTAAGTTTTATACGAATTACTGTTGTAATGCCTAAGCTACGATCTATCGCTGCATCAAAATGTGACATATATTTTGGAAGAAAACGCTGACATATCAATCTCAATGCTTCTATCTTCTCTTCATCATCATTTACGATATCAGCAGTTCCTATGGCTATAGCAGAATTATAGTATTCCGTGAAATTATTTTTTTCTTCTTCAAATTTTGGAGAGCATTTACTTACTGCTGAAAGTGAAACCACCGGATTACTGAGTAAACAATCCATCTTCTCTCCCTCTGCTGCGCAATGAAAATAGAAAGTTTCACTATTTTTTCGAACCAAAGAGAGTGGCAGACCATACGGGGTGCCATCAGGTCTAATCATACTGACAACTACAAATGGAGCACGATCGAATACTTCAAGTGCCCATTCAGAATCTTTCTGTCTGCTTGCTTTACGCATTGATTTCATACTTGTTAACTGTTTAAGTCAGGTGCAATTCGTCTTGATAATATCGCTGCTACTGCAATCAACGCCGCAAGTACAATATAAAGTATAGCAGTGGAATGCAGAATATTTCCAAGGCCTGCAAGAGGGGAGACCACAGCACCGACTACATAGCCCGATATACCGAGAACAGAAGATGCATCACCGGCATCAGATCTACCCTCGTTCATAGCAAGCGTATTGGTTGTTGAGAATATCATGCCGAGTCCCAGCATTATGACCACAGCAAATGCTTCAAATACCCAGAGATTGTGAAGTGTATAGAGAACAATTGCTTCTCCGATTACACCTACAATCATTATTACAGTACCTGCCGAGGCGGCTTTCTTGAGAGGGTGAAACTTCAGGGCAAGCATTGAACCGGCAGCCATGAATATTGCATTAAAGCCAATTACAAGGCCATAAATGGTTTGTGATAAACCGTAAGTTTTCTGTAATATAAAGGGCATAGCTGCTATATACGCGAAAAGCATACCCAATGCAAGACCTTTAAAAGCGACATGAGTCATAAAGCGACCGTTGGTCAGGAGTGATTTATATCCCCTGAATGCATGCCACCATTTATCGGGAGACCTGCGGTCCGGAGCCAAAGACTCCTTCATCCATATTCCAATGACAAGCACAATTACTGCAAATACGCACAACACGGCAAATACCCCTTTCCAACCCCAAGCATCAGCTGTTACGCCACCGATAATAGGTGCCGATGCGGGAGCAATACCATTGATTGCACCAATAAGAGCCATAAGCTTGGCGAGAGGGCGCCCGGAATATATATCGGCAGGAATGGTTCGTGCAAGAAAATATCCTCCAGATGCACCAATTCCCTGAAACATTCGGCATAGATTAAATATGTGGATATTAGGAGAAAAGATACTCACTACAGCAGCGATTATAAATAGTGACAGAGATCCATACAACACCGGCAGACGGCCATATTTATCGCTGACAGGACCGAGTACGAGTTGTCCGATTGACAAGCCTATCATACCCATAGTCAGACCCATTTGCGCAATTGATACGGTACAACCGAAAAATTTGCACATAGCAGGTAGAGCGGGTGAATACATATCGTTGACAAATGAACCCAAAGCACTCATCAAAACCAGATAAGTAACCAGAAATATATAATACTTTGGTTTTGAGTTTAGTTCGCGGGTCATAGAAGACTCCGATCCAATATCTGCAGGTTGAGTGGTAGAGTTTGATATTTCGGAGGAAGATGAGGTGTTATTTGAATTGTCCATATTGATAGTTTATAGTATTATTTCAATTGACTCTCATATATGACAACAACTCGGATTTGGATTAGGTTGTATAGAATCTTTTATCGTTTGGCTTTGTGGATTGTTAATTGTATTTTTGTCGAATGAAAAGCAAAACAATTTATCGCGCCGAATGGGAACTCGATGGACCAATCCTTTTAGCATTACCGCATGAGGAAACTGACTGGGCCGAAATCCTGGATGAGGCAATAGATCAATACAAGTTAATACTAACTGCTTTAGATTCTCACAACGAGAAAGTTCTTCTACTTGTGCATGATGTAGAAAAAGCTAAGTTGCAACTTGCAGATTGCCCACTTAATAATGTAACACTAATTGAAGTTCCCACCAACGACACCTGGACCAGAGACTATGGACCAATCTCGGTAATCAAACATGGCGATTTGAGGTTATTAGACTTTGGATTTAATGGTTGGGGTTTGAAATTTTCAGCTGATAAAGATAATTTGGTTAATCTTCACTTAGCCGAAAAAGGAGTCCTCAATCAGAGTGCTTACAGAAATCGCAGAGGCTTTATACTGGAAGGTGGATCGATAGACACCGATGGTGAAGGCACATTACTTACCACCTCACAGTGTCTGCTCTCTCCTAATAGGAATGCGGAATATTCACGAGCAGAAATAAATGAGAAACTGAGTCGTGATTTGGGCGTTGACCATATATTATGGCTCGATTATGGGGCATTGATAGGAGATGACACCGACTCCCACATTGACACTCTTTGCCGAATGGCTCCGGAAAATATAATATTATTTACCGGATGTCGCGATGAAGATGATCCTCAGTTTGAAGATTTACTTAAAATGCGTGCTCAGCTTACGCTCTTCAGAAACCGAACAGGTGAAAGTTACAACTTGGTTGAGCTGCCGCTGCCGGATGCCATCTATGGTAAATGCGGTTCAAGATTACCGGCTACATACGCTAATTATCTTGTTACTCCGAGGGCTGTCTATATGCCGACGTACAATCAACCTCAGAAAGATTTCCTGGCATGTCAGACAATTCGCATAGCATTCCCGAATCATGAAGTTGTTCCGGTGGATTGCAGCACACTTATAAAGCAACATGGTTCATTGCATTGTTCTACAATGACAATACTACCATAGTACATAAACCCTTTATAATAGACTAAGACAATGAAGATAGGATTAGTTCAACACTCTTTTAGGGAAGACATTTACAGTAATCGCGCCAGAAATCTCGCTGCTATCGAAAGCTTGGCTGCTGATGGTGCGGAACTTATAGTTTTGAGTGAACTCCATGATTCATTATACTTCTGCCAGACAGAAGATGTGGACAACTTCAGATATGCGGAAGAAATTCCGGGGGAATTTACAGATTTTTATGCGGATGCCGCTGCTTCAAATAGCGTAGTGCTTGTGACCAGTATTTTCGAGAAGCGTGCACCCGGTCTATACCATAATACAGCAATTGTATTTGACAAAGATGGTACAATGCGAGGCAAATACAGAAAGATGCATATTCCCGATGATCCGGGCTTCTATGAGAAGTTCTATTTCACTCCGGGTGACATGGGGTTTGAGCCGATTGAAACTTCTCTCGGGCGTCTCGGAGTATTGGTTTGCTGGGATCAATGGTATCCGGAAGCTGCCAGACTTATGGCCATGAAGGGAGCTGAAATGCTAATCTATCCGACAGCAATCGGATGGAATCCTGATGATACTGAAGATGAAAAACAGCGCCAGCTTGAAGCGTGGATAACTATCCAAAGAGGGCACGCCGTAGCAAATGGTCTTCCGGTCATCTCTGTGAATCGCTGCGGATTTGAAGAAGACCCCTCGGGTCAGACATCCGGAATTGATTTCTGGGGTTCAAGCTTTGTGGCCGGGCCTCAAGGAGAGATCCTATATATGGCGCCCAATAACAGTGCCGAAGAACAGATCGTAGAAATCGATAAGTCTCGCACAGAAAATGTGCGGCAGTGGTGGCCGTTTCTGCGTGACCGTCGCATCGATGCTTACACAGAAATCACGAAACGATACTTGCATTAATTTAATAATATTTACTAATAAAAATGCCCTGCAACCGGATTGGCTACAGGGTATTTTTATTTTGATATGTTACTTTTAAATATTTTCGCTGATTGCAGGAGTTTCCTTCACGGGTTCCTTACCGGGACCTTCTTTGATAAAGAATACACATACCGAACCAATCACGAGAGCCACAGCAGCAACTGCCATCATCAGATACTCAGGAGCAAGTTCACCGGGCACACTGAGCATAGTCAGTATCCAACCGCCTACAAGTGCAGCTACGATCTGCGGCACACAAATTGTGCAGTTAAACAGGCCGAGATAAGCGCCGATATTACCGCCTCTAAGCGAGTTGGTAAGAATGGTAAACGGCCAAGCAAGCATAGCAGCCCATGCACAACCGATAAGCACGAATGCCACAAAGAGGAGATACTGATTTGTAACGAATGCTGTCATAAAGAAACCTACGGCTCCGAGCAGCAAGCTTAAGGTGTAAGAGAATTTGCGACTTCTGAATTTAGGCAGCATCACAGCCCAAAGCACTGAACCAAGTGCCTGAATGGCATAAAGCACACCTACCCAGTTGCCGGCTTCATTATACTGATGCGAAGTAGCATCCAGCACTGTGCGAGATATAAATTTGCACTCAGAAGCATTAGCAATCTTAGCTTGCTCGGTGGCATTAATCTCAAGGCTACCATTAGGATGCTTATTCACAATATCGGCAATTGTGAGATTAAACTCACCCGAATGAGTGGATAAGAAATCGGAAACCTGCTTGCCATGATCAAGTATAATTACAGAATCATTTGCGATAAGGTATTTACCTTCATAAGTATGACCCTGATATTCGATACCGGGATATGTGATTGCAGTTGGAGTATCGAAAGCATTATGAGCCACAGTGTTGGTAGCATAAGTCCAAAGGAAGAGGAACGCAAACCAGCAGAAGAACTGCACAACACCTACTGTCCAGAAAGTTGAAGGTGCATTCTTCAGCAGAGATATAACATTAGTTTTCGGTTTATCAGTAATCTTCTTGGACTCTTCGATACCATTATATTCATTGTAAATGTGCGGAGGCCACTCTTTAACCTTAATAAGAGAATAAACCACACATATAAGAAGAATAGCAGCGCCAATATAGAATGACCAAATTACAGTGTCAGGCACAACACCCTCCGGGGCAGTATTCTTCATACCGATCCACATGAAAAGGATAGGGAAGATATAACCGACCACTGAACCGGCATTACACAGGAAAGACTGTATAGAATATGCAAGTCCTTTCTGTTTTTCATTAACCATATCACCTACAAGCATCTTGAAAGGTTGCATGGCCATATTGATTGATGTATCAAGCAGCATGAGGGCTACAAGGCCAAAAAGAATAGCACTCGCCACAGTGAAGTGGAAACTGCCGGCATTGGGGAGCAAACACATCACAACTACAGCAATGAGAGCTCCGACAATCAGATAGGGGAGTCTGCGACCGAAACGATTCCAGGTCTTATCGGACATCATGCCTACTATGGGCTGAACCACCAGACCCATAAGCGGTGGTAAAATCCAGAAGTAACTAAGATCATGAGGGTCTGCACCGATTGTCGTGAAGATACGAGACACATTAGCGCTTTGAAGAGCGTAAGCAATCTGGACTCCAAAGAAACCGAATGAGAGGTTCCATAGCTTCCAGAAGCTCAAGTCGGGTTTAGTTTTCATGTATGTTTTATTAGGTTAAAAATTACTGATGGAAATGCTATATATTATTGGATAGTGCTTATGATGATGGTTATTATCGGATGGTTAATCTTTAATATGACTATATAACCATTTGATTTCTTCCGGCCAGTGATCGGGATCCGGAGTTTCAAGTATCAGAGGAATATTATCAAAACGCGGATCATTTACGAGTCGAATAAAGAAATCTTCGCCGAGGTTGCCTTTACCAATTGATTCATGACGGTCGATGTGGGAGCCAAGAGTGCGCTTGTTGTCATTAATATGCATACCCTTGAGATAGTTTGCACCAATAACCTCATCAAACTCACGCCAGGTTTTATCATATCCTTCGGCATCGGGCAAATCATATCCGGCTGAGTGGGTATGACATGTGTCTATACACACACCGATTCTACTCTTATCTTCTACTTTCGATATGATGTGGGCAAGATGTTCGAATTTCCATCCGAGGTTGCTTCCCTGACCTGCCGTTGATTCCAGAACTGCTGTCACCCCTGAAGTTTTTTCAAGAGAGATATTGATACTTTCTGCTATCCTGTCAAGACACTCCTCTGCTGAAAATTTATTAAGATGGCTACCGGGGTGAAAATTCAGCATAGTTAACCCTAACTGCTCGCATCTCTGAAGTTCCTCAAGAAAAGATTGCCTTGAAAGAGCAAGTTTGTCAGGGTCAGGACTTCCAAGATTAATCAGAAAATTATCGTGAGGAAGAATTACCGAAGGAGAAAAGCCATTGATATGACAATTTTCCTTAAATCTCTCCGCCATTTCGGGCGATATTTCCTTAGAATGCCAACGAGCACTTGAACCGGTAAAAAGAGCAAATGCCTTAGCTCCGATTCTTGCAGCTTCAAGTGGAGCCTTGTCGACTCCGCCAGCCACACTGACATGTGCACCGATATATTTTGTCATAGGGTTATACTTTTGCAACTCCAAATTTACAATTATTTTTCCAATTCAAGCATCGGATTCTTCCTAATTTTGGTATTAATGCTTAAATTCGCGATAAAAGAGAGCAAACAAGCAGTTATATCGTATATGAAATTAAGCAAAACAAAAGAATCGATATATGCATCTTTAAGCACCGCAAAAATGCGTCGCAAGCATGGCCTGTTTATTGTGGAAGGAGCAAAATCTGTATATGATACAATTGATACATTTGAAGCGGAAGCTCTTATAGTCGGGAAGAATACACAGATTAACGATATATCATTCACTGATAAAATATTTGAAGCAGACGATAGCCAATTGCAGCATATCTCTCGCCAGCAATCGCTGCCGGATATGATAGCCATATATAAGTTGCCGCAAAGAGAGGAGCAAATTCCCGAATTAAAAACCGGTCATCTATATGTAGTGCTTGACGGAATTCAGGATCCGGGCAATATGGGAACCATTATTAGAACCTCGCATTGGTTTGGCGTCAACACCATTTTTGCATCGATTGATACGGTTGATCTATACAATCCAAAGGTAATACAGTCTACCATGGGCTCACTCGGAAGAGTAAGAGTAATATATTGCGATATTAAAGCATTACTTGAGAGAAATAATCATATCCCTGTGTATGGCACCTTATTAGATGGCAAAAATATATATCAGGCTAAGTTAATGGATACCGGATTCATAATATTTGGAAACGAGGGTAACGGAATTTCTGAGCCAATCAGGAAACTTGTTAACAAACCTCTTTTAATCCCCCCTTATAATCATAATCACAGTGAATCACTTAATGTGGGTGTTGCGGCCGGTATCACATTGGCAATGTTCCGAAAAGAGTGAACATAATATGCATTTGAATGGTTTTATAGATACTATGAACACATTCAACTGTATCTTTCCACAAATAATTCCGGGTGATGATTTGGAAATATATGATTTACCCGATATTGATTTTCGGCCTGTCACCGATGCCGATATATCACTGCTTGAATATTATTTCAAAGCTTATCCGGCGAGGAGTTGTGACTTCACTATAGGCGGTGTTTTGATATGGGCTGAATACTACAATTATCAAATAGCTGTAATTAAAGATACTTTAATAATCAAGGGCACACTGCCGGATTCTGATACGTCAATATTTTACGCACCCATAGGGGCCATGGATTCGGAAGAATATTGCGAGATAATTCGCAATTACTGCCGAATCAAAGGCATGCATGGTTATATCCTTGAACCGACTGAGATTGAACCATCTGACACAGGAGATGGCAGACCGACACAACAAGGTATAATTCAAGGCATGACAGAATATCTCTATAATATAGAGAAGTTTATCAATTTTCCCGGTAAGAAGATGGAGAAGAAGCGCAATCATTTAAACTTCTTCAATCGAGAATATAATGATATTGAAATCGAGGAAATCAATCAATCTCTGTCATCACAAATGATATCGTTTACAATAGCTTTTGGTGCTACTCATGATGATGAAGTGGCTGATTATGAAGCACGCAACATTATAGATTCCATCAGAAGCTATGATAAGTATCCTTATTATGGAATTGTTCTTAAACAGAATGGTAAAGTAATCGGATATACATTTGGAGAAGCCATAGGAGATACTTTTGTGATACATGCAGAAAAGGGCGATATTCAATATAGGGGGATATATCAGGCACTCGCAAGCAAACTCGCCGAGGCAGTTAAACTAAAATATCCTGATATAAAGTACCTTAATAGAGAAGATGATATGGGCTTCGAGCATCTTCGCAAAAGTAAATTATCATATCACCCAAGTCTATATATAGCCAAGCGACTTGTAAAAGTGCCTTGAAATAAAAAAAATCCGCCGGTTCATGTAAGGAATCGGCGTTTATTATCGTCTAAATTATTAAATTTGTAAAACCTGAAGTCCCTAAAGGGATTGGACTTTAAAATATGAAATGCCCAAAATTTAAATAACATAAATCAAATCACTAACCTAAAAGAATCCTTATGATTAAAAAGATTCTTACCATGGCAGTGTTAGCATTTGGCGCACTGTCAGGCCTTGCACAGCAACCCACACAGTTGCCGCTGAATCCTAAAGTGAAACACGGCACACTGAGCAATGGCCTCAATTATTACATTCTCCACAACGAGGAGCCAAAACAGCGAGTAAACTTTTATATCGCTCAGAAAGTTGGATCCACACTTGAGAATGAAGATCAATTAGGTCTTGCACACTTTTTGGAGCACATGGCCTTCAACGGCACCGAGAACTATCCCGGCAAAAAAATGCTCAACTATCTGCAGTCTAAGGGAATCCGCTTTGGAGCGGACATTAATGCCTACACAGGGTTCGATGAAACAGTGTATCGCATTAATAATGTTCCCACCACTGATGCCGCACTTGTAGACAGTGTGCTTCTTGTGATTCATGACTGGAGCGGCAGCCTTCTGCTTGAAGATGCTGAAATTGATGCGGAGCGCGGTGTGATTGAAGAAGAGTGGCGTTCACGCAACAACGCCCAGCAGCGCATTTATACAGCAATGCTCCCGAAAATCTATCAAGAATATCAGTATCAGCAGATGCCTATCGGCAAAATGGAGGTTGTTCGCAACTTTAAGCCTCAGGTGCTCCGCGACTACTATCACAAATGGTATCGTCCGGATCAGCAGGGTATCGTAATAGTTGGCGACATCGATGTCAATGCTATGGAAAAGCGCGTCATTGAGATGTTCTCTTCAATTCCTATGCCCGAGAATGCTGCAGAGCGCACATATCCCAACGTTTCTGACAATACCGAGCCTATCTACTTCGAAGCTTCTGACAAGGAGCAGGCTGTACCGATGGTTATTGTCAGCATAAAGAGCGACAAATTGCCCTTTGAAATGCGCAACACAGACATGGGGCTGATGGACGGCGTATTCAAGAACATTCTCATGACCATGATCGATAACCGTCTTGACGAGTTTGCTAAAAAACCTGAGTGCAGATATGTTAACGCCGGTGTAAATTTCGGTGATTATTTCGTATCTAAGACAAAAGACGCATTCAATATCTACATTCAGACTAAAGAAGACATAGTTGGCGGTTACGAAGACGCACTTGCAGTTGTGGCTCAGGCTCTCAAAGCAGGATTTATGGAATCAGAAGTTACCCGCGCGCGCGATGAACTTCTCTCTATGCTTGAAAAACAATACAACGAACGCAATAACACCAACAATGATGTACTTGCTCAGGAGATAATCCGTCACTTCATTGATAATGAACCTGCACTTGGCATCGAAGCTGAAAATGAGATTATGAAGCAGATGCTTCCCATGATTCCGGTTCAGCTTTATAATCAGGTAGCCGCGCAGGTACTGACTCTTGAAAATGAAGTAATATGCGTATGGCGTCCGCTTAAAGATGATATGGTGGTACTTGATGAATCCAACATGAAAGGTATTCTCAAGGCCGCTATTGAAAAAGATTATGAACCTTATGTAGATGAAGTGATTACAGATCCTCTTATCGAGAAACTTCCCAAGCCCGGTTCTATTAAATCTACTTCAGAAGGTGAATTCGGTTCTACAGTCTTCACTCTCAGCAACGGTGCCAAGGTGATTGTTAAAAACACTGACTTCAAACAGGACGAGGTGCTTTTCGAAGCGTTTAAACTTGGCGGTAAGAATACATATGCTGCAGAACAGGCTGCAAATGTAATTCTTGCTGACGATGCTGCTGAGCTTTCTAAACTCGGTAAATTCAGTCGCGTGAAGCTTAACAAATATCTTGCCGGTAAGAACGTAAGTCTTTCCTATGAAATTGGCGATACTTCAACTGCTCTTGAAGGTTCTTCTACAGTAAAGGATCTGCCGACCTTTATGGAACTTCTCTATTCATACTTCACTCAGCTCAATCCTGATGCAGAAACAGCTGCTACAGAATTGGAGAAGTCAAAGACCATGCTTAAGGGTATGGAGAGCAATCCTCAGTTCATCTTCCAGAAGCAACTGATGAGTACTCTCTATGGCAATAATCCCATGTTCCAAACTCCGACAGCTGAGTTACTTGAACAGTGTGACTATGCTCAGAGCCTTGATCTTGTGAAGAAATCCATGGCCAATGCAGCTGATTATACTTTTGTATTTGTCGGCAATATCGATATGGCTACTTTCAAACCTCTGATGGAACAATATATCGCCACACTTCCCTCAAACAAGGGTAAGAAGAGTGCGGCAGCTCCCTCTGTAACCTCAGTTGATTTCGCCTCCGGAATAATCGACAATACTTTCAAACAGCCCATGCAGGCTCCTTCTACAATGGTATTTATGTCGGCAAGCGACACCAATATTCCTTATAGCATCGAGAATTCAGTTAAGGTTGAATTGTTAGGCGACATCCTGTCGAACATTTATACCGATACTCTTCGCGAGGAGGAAGGCGGCACATACAGCCCCTATGCTTACGCTCGCATGAATCCTGTTACCGGCCGTTGGTCACTGGTTTCTGTATTCACTACTAACGATCAGGTTCAGCAGAAACTTATCGATCGTGCCAATGAAGAAATTCTGAAGCTCATCAACAACGGAGCTTCTGAAGAAAACTTCAACAAAGTGCGCGAAGCTGCCAAGAAACAATATGAGAACCAAATCCGCAAGAATTCATATTGGAGAAATAATATTGTAAGCTATGAGCGTGGTTGGGATAAAGCAACTAATCATCAGGCTGCAATAGATAATCTTACACTCTCAGAATTCAACGAATTCATGAAGAATATCAGCCTTGATAAAAACAATATCAAGGTCGTGATGCAGGGTGTACAGGCAGAACAGTAATATATTATATTAAACTGATATTTTTAATGGCGGTGAATTGGAGAATAATCCAATATCACCGCCATTAATCGTTACATAGATATGGAAATATTATTACTTGTAGTCGGCAAGACTGGTATAGGGTATGTGAAAGAGGGAATTACCGAATATTGTAATCGATTGAAACGATATGTGCCTTTCTCAATTCTTGAAATTCCGGATATAAAAGGAAGTAAAGGTTTATCGCAAGCTCAACAGAAAGAGAAGGAGGGAATTGAAATTCTCAGTAAACTGACTCCTGCCGACAATGTGGTTTTGCTTGATGAGCATGGCAAGCTATATACCTCGATTGAATTCTCAAATGTGCTTCAAAGGCTCATGGCTACAGGGCGCAAAAGGATAGTATTTGTGGTAGGTGGACCTTACGGATTTTCTGAAGCAGTTAAAAATCGAGCTGACTCTCTTCTGTCATTATCAAAAATGACGTTTAATCATGAAATGGTAAGATTATTTTTTACTGAACAGATATACCGGGCCATGACGATATTACGCGGAGAGCCATATCATCATGAATAATTAATACTTCAGTGCTTAGTGAGTGTATTTAAATGATTTGCGGATTGTAGGAAGAAATGATGCGCCAACCAATATCATCATTATTGCGAAATAAATAAGCGTAAAAAATAGAAGCGGATTCTTACGCCCACGATACTTTTCGCTTATTTGGCTGATATTCTCACCACTATTATCATCAATATCGACAGAATTCATGACAGCCTTATATTCGATAACTCCATCAGATAAATACACAGCTGCCGGATTGCCCCGCGCAACTTCCTTGATAGCGGTATCATCTGCTGTATAAATAGGATATTGTGGCATTGAGAGGTCGCTCCATGCAGCGATAACCTCTTTAGAAGCATCTACAACGCCAATTGTCTGTATACCCGCTTTCTTGTTATTCTCATACAGTTGATTGATTTTCCATGTTGCAGCGGGCGAGATACTGCCAAGATCCGGCATAAGAAGAAGCATAATCTGTCCGGATGATAATAATTCTTCGCTTATATCTTCATCTGACTCAGAATTCCATACCCTGAATGTTCTTGACTCAGTGGTTACCGAGACTGTGGGCTGATTCTCGATTCGTTCTACAAAGTGCCAGCCATCATTCTCGTCAGGTAAATCATCGTCTTCGCTAACTTGTATCCGCTCGCCATCTTTTTCATAAACAAACAAGAAAGAAGATTCAGCTTCCGGATCTTCCTCTGCGGGGATTGTAGTACCAATCGGGTAAGGCCTGAAATCTACAAGGGGTTGAATTTTATATCCATACACAGAAATAACAAGTGTGAACACTACAGATACTACAGCCGCAATCCATTGAAATGCAGGTGAAACAAGTGGAATTGCCCTAAGATTGAATTTTACCAACCATAAGGCAATGAGCGTCAACACCACGTTTTTCCAGAATGTGGCCCAGTTAGAAAGGGTAATCGCATCTCCGAAGCAACCACAATCAGCGACAGGATTCATAATCGCAATCCATAAAGTCAGTGGAAGCATTACACACATAAATGCCAATCCGAACCAGGGATTTGACCTGCGATAGCACCCAAACAGGAAGAATATACCAATCAGGAATTCTATAGTAAACAATCCGAATGCCGCAAGCACGACTATGGAGTGCAGCAAGGGGATTCCCAGGGCTGAAAAATACTCCTCGAACTTATAAATTGTACCCCACGGATCTATCGCTTTGACAAATCCGGAGAAAATAAAAGTCACACCAAATATGATGCGTGCAATCCAGGTCAACCCGGCCAAAAGCTTAGGCCGGGTTGTTTCAGAATTTAAGCTTAATGAGCGCGAAGATGGCATAATTAATCATATCCATGTAATTGGCATCAATACCTTCAGAAACGAGGGTACTACCGTGGTTTGATTCAATCTCCTTAGTGCGTAGGAGTTTCTGTAGAATGATGTCGGTAAAACTGCTCACTCTCATTTCTCTCCACGCCTCACCATAATCATGATTCTTATTAAGCATTAACTCAGTGGCCTGCTTAATCTTATCATTATATAGTTCAAGTGCTTTTGAATCATCTAAGGAAGAACCCGGGCCAAGATCAAGTTGAATCAATGCCATGGCGCAATAATTTATGATAGCGATAAATTCCGGTTCGATACCCTCATTGACCGCAGCTGCATTTTCTCCCATCTCTTCGAGTGTTCTGATTCTGCGGGCTTTTATAAAGATTTGGTCCGTAAGGCTCGACGGGCGCATTATACGCCACGATGTGCCATAATCTTTCATCTTTTTTTCAAAGAGGTCACGACAAATATCCTTAATTGCATCAAATTGCGCAATTGTATCGCAGTGTTTACATTCCTGTTGCATGACAGTATTAACCTTGGGTTAAGTTTAAGGTAAAATTACCTAATTCACTTTAATTAGCAAAATTTTATTTTGCGATTGAACTCTCATTGTTCGGAATTAGTTAAATTTGCATAGCCTATCATTGTAGGCCAGATAGATTCACTAAAACTTAAATATCAATGGTTATTCAAAGATGGCAGTCAGTGCTGCTGTTAGCCACGGCAGTAGTCATGGCTTGTTTTACATTTTTTTCACTTGGTCAGATTCAGCTCCCGGAGCAAACCTTGAATTTCACTACCATGGGATTTGAAATTGAAGGAGCATCTACAGATGGGGCACCTTCAGGTTATGCACTTCACACATGGGGATTTTTTGTGGTCTCTCTTCTGAGTTTCGTGATTCCCTTTATTAACATCTTCATGTTCAAGAACCTGAAACTTCAGAAATCTCTTTGTGTTATCGAGATTTTGTTTCTGTTCACGCTTGCTGCAATAGGTTGCACATATGGTTATTATCATTTTGCAGAAGCAAGCGTTTCTTGGAGCTCTCTCATCTGCGCACTTCCTATTGCCATCATAGCTGATTTGCTTGCCTATCAGCGTATATGTGCCGACCAGCGCACTCTTCGTGCAGCCGACAGGCTCAGATAACATCATTGGTCGATCTGCACTCTCACGGATTCTTCATGAATTGCAGAAATAATTTGCTTCATAAATTTAGGTGAGAGTCCCTCTTGCAGTGCAGAATTAATTCGTGATTGCAGAATGCTGTTGTAGCGCTCGGGTTGGACTACAGGCATTTTGGATAACTTCTTGAGATTCCCTATTTCCGACGAAATTTTCATTCGCTGCGAGAGCACATCTATCAACTGCGCATCGAGTTCATCTATCCTTTCGCGCAATTGGTGTAATTCCTCTGCAACATTCTTGGAATCACGGAGTAATAGACTATTCAGAATATCTTTAAGGACCGGTGGAGTAATCTGCTGGTCCTTATCGCTCCATGCACTATCAGGGGAGCAATGTGATTCTATTATCAAACCATCGAAGCCACGGTCAAGTGCCTGCTGCGAAAGAGGTGCGATCAAATCACGCCGACCTGCGATATGACTCGGGTCGCAAATGATAGTCAGGTCCGGTATGCGTGTACGCAGTTCGAGAGGAACTCCCCATTGAGGATTATTTCTATAGTAATGTTCGCCATAGGTACTGAATCCGCGATGTATAGCTCCAAGATGACACACTCCGCAATTCGCTAATCTTTCGAGAGCTCCAATCCAAGCCTCAACATCAGGGTTCAGCGGATTCTTTACCAGTACAGGGGCATCCTTTTTGATAGATGCGATAGTTTCGGCTATTTCCTGCATGGCAAATGGATTTCCGGTGGTTCTTGCTCCAATCCAGATGATGTCGACTCCATGCGAAAGAGCCGCTTCGACATGCGCCTTGGTAGCAACTTCCGTTGCAACCAACATGCCGGTCTCTTCCTTGACTTTGCTTAACCATTTAAGACCGGGGAGGCCGACTCCTTGAAAAGATCCCGGTTTTGTGCGAGGCTTCCAGATTCCGGCTCTGAAAATATTTATTCCGAGATTACTCAGAGCATAAGCCGATTCGAGAACCTGAGACTCTGTTTCAGCACTGCAGGGACCGGCTATAATTATAGGTTTGGATGTTCCTTTTTTACCAAAATCCAAAGGTTTTAATTCCATCTAACCTGCAATTTAAGAGCCTGCACAAAGTGCTTCCTCAATGAAATAATTATAGAAGCGGTTAAACTTATAACCTTGCTCAACAGCAGGACGCAGTTTATCGAGCCAATTATCATCATCAAAAAATGAATCCTCAAGATACCTTAACGCTCCATGCATCTTAGGTTTGAGATAATCTACAAATTCCCAATCCTTAGGAAACCCCTTAGGAGCAGTCTTAAGACAATCCTCTCCAAGTTTGGGGAATTGAGATTTAAATTCAGGTGATTCCACAATTTCTCTATATTCGTCAATTTCATCAAAAATACCCTGACGTATTGCACGAAGCACCTTGGGAGAAGACCAACCTGTGCCGGCACATATCATGGAAGCTCCCGGCTCCAAATGAAGATACCAACCCATAGTCTCGGACTTCTTGCCATGAGTGTTGACAAATATTCCAAAGTGAGTTTTATAGGGGGTCTTATCTGAAGAAAATCGTGTGTCTCTATAAATTCGATAAGTACAATCCGACACCCTTAACTTCGCGGCATTCGGCTCAACTTCTGCAACCATGCAAATAAACTTGCTTGCTATAGAATCTGTAAATTCTTTAGCTTCCACATATTTATCCTTATGCGTATTGAACCATTCACGATTATTATTACGCGATAGACTTCTTAAATATTTAAAAAGCTCCTTGATATTATTCATATAATTATATTTAGTAATGTGCAGATTCGATTCGCAGATTATGCTGACGCATACACAAAACTACACAAGATACAAAATTAACTAATAATTGACCTGAATCCAATTAAATCAATTTTGAAGTTATAGAA
>CAMWLY010000048.1 GCA_947175145.1 uncultured Muribaculaceae bacterium
CTCTGAGGCACTTGTAAACACTGCCTTCGGTATCGCAACCGGTGCATTCGCTGTAATTTCTTACAACTTCTTCACCAATAAGATCGATAACCTCTCGTACGCTATTGACGAAATCGGTTTCTCCATCGTAGCATCATTTGCAGCTACTCATAAATAATCGGAGAATACGCAACAGCAAAATCACAAACCGATAAAACTCAACAGCTGATATGGGAAGAGTAAAGATAGCAAAGAAGAGCACATTCATCGACATGACCGCGATGAGTGATGTGACCGTGCTTCTGCTTACCTTCTTCATGTTGACCTCAACATTCCTTTCCAAGGAACCCGCTACAGTAATCACTCCCCCATCGGTATCAACCGAGAAGGTGCAGGAGACCAATGTAGTTCAGGTGCTTGTAAACCCGGAGGGAAAGGTTTGGCTTACTATGAACAATGACACCAGCGCAAACTGGAGTAATGAGAAGATGCGTATAGCACTTCTCGACAAAGTAAGCGAGATCTACAATGAGAGTCACCCGAAAAATCCGGTGAAATTCACCAACGAGCAGAAGTACACATTCAGCAAACAGGGCGCTTTTGGAGTACCCTTGGCTAAAATGGGAGAATTTCTCAATCTGATCAATGAGCCCGAGGGTCAGACAAAAATGGACCAGTGGCTCGAGGGAGACGGAAACCCCGCACACCCCACAGGAATTCCAATTTCATGGAATCAGAATGACCAGACTCCCAACGAATTCCAGATGTGGATGAAAGCCATGCGCCAGAGCGACAACGAAAACCTCACCGCCGCCATTAAAGATGGTACCGGTGTGGCGATCAAAGCTGACCAGAACACTTCGTTTGATATTGTTCATCTTGTGATGGATAATCTTCAGACGATCCACATGAATAAATTTACATTATTGACAGCTCTGAAAGGAGCGGAAGAATAAAATAAGATGGCAGAAGTTCAACAGAATGATTCTGGTAAAGGCAAGAAAGGCCACCAGAAAAAGATGCAGATCAGGGTGGACTTCACCCCGATGGTCGACATGAACATGCTTCTGATCACGTTCTTCATGCTCTGTACGACTATGATTAAGTCTCAGACGCTGACCATCGCACTCCCTTCTAACGAAAAAGTTGACAATGTGGAAAACATGTCACAGGCTTCAGAAGATGATGCTGTAACAATCATCCTTGATGCAAAGCGTAAGAAAGGTTCGATGGATGTCGATACCGTAAATGGCAAGGTTGTGCCGGTAATTTACTACTACTTCGGTAAGCCCGGTGGCAAAGATGGTCTCGGTGATTTCTCACCCGCTACTATCGCAGAGCGCAACAACCTTCAGGAATCTAAGTTCCTTGCAAACGATGCTAAGACCGGACGCGCACAAGGTATCCGTGAAATTATTCAGCAGCGTAACAAGGATGTACTCACCGAAGTAAACAAGCTCAAGGAGAAATACTCCAACGGCGGCTTCGGTAGCCTCGAAACTAAAGAGGGTCGTGAGAAAGCTCAGGCCGCTTATGACGAGGCAGCGTCTAAAGTCAGAAAAGATGAAAATCTGAAGAAACCGGTTATCATCATCAAGTCTACACCTCAGGCATCATTCGGTAGCCTTGTGTCAGTGCTCGACGAAATGCAGATTAACTCGATTTCTAAATATCAGATCGACAACATGACAAAGGCCGATTCGCTGCTTGTGATTGACTACCAGAACCGTCACCACGAGTAATGTTGGATTCATAAACTTAAAGCAACTGACAGAAATGGCTAAAAGAAATGTAGATCTGACATCGCCTGAATGGCGCGACCTTATATTTGACGAGAAGAACAAGGAATTTGGCGCATACGAACTTCGTAAGAACTCCGACCGGCGCCACAACATGGCATTCCTGTACATGATCGTCGGACTGCTCGTGATTCTGATTCTTCTGTTCGCTTACAACAAGTATGCAGACTATCGCGACGAACAGCGTGCACTGGCTCTCCAGGAGCAGCGCGAAAAGATGATGGCTGCCGCACTTGCCGAGCAGGAACAGGAGCAACCCGAGGAGGAGCAACCCGAGGAGCAGAAGTTTGAACAGCCTGAGGTTACAGTGCCCGAAGAGGTGCTGGCTACCGTGCAGGTAACCCAGATTGCAATCGTCGAAGCCGATAAGGTGAAAAACGAAGTTATGGATATGGAAGCCCAGAAGGAAGACAACACCGCACGCGGCGTTGTGACTCAGGAGGGCTCTGATGATGCCGATAAATTCAAGGCTGTTCACGAACAGGTTGTCGTAAAAGAACCGGAACCTGTGGTGCAGCACAAAGAGGAAGAAATCTTCGTGGCTGTGGAACAGCAGGCTGAATTCCCCGGTGGACAGGCCGCTCTTATGAAATGGCTTTCAAACAATATCCGCTACCCGGAATCTGCTCAGCAGAATGATATCCAGGGCCGCGTGGTTGTGAAGTTCGTCGTGGAGAAAGATGGCTCTATCGGTCAGGCCACAATCGCCAAAGGTGTGGACAAGGATCTGGACCGCGAGGCAATCAGAGTGGTTAAGAAGATGCCCAAATGGCAGCCCGGTAAAAACAACGGTGTTGCTGTGCGAAGCTACTTCACACTCCCCGTAACTTTCCGTCTGCAGAATCAATAATTAAAGATTCCATACTCTCATCAGGGGAGAGCTCTTCAAGGAGCTCTCCCCTGTCATTTTATATATATTGGTTTTAATGCCTATCAAATATCTTTAGATGCTTATGTCAAATTTCAATGTTAATGGTTAAACCAAATAGGACTAAAATTGTTAAAATATTAAAAACCATTTGAAGCGGTTTTAAAACCGCTCTTTTAAAATCTAAAATTATGGCACGTAACTTCAACGAAAAACCGACTGCACCCAAGGGAGCGCGGATCGCATTTGGAATCATTATGATTTTGATTTATATCGGAGTAGGTCTCCTCTGCATATTCCATGTCTTCGACATGATAGATTACACTGTAAGCTGCGTGGTAGGCGGTCTGCTTATAGCGTACGGCATCTTCAGGGGATACCGGTTGTATATCGGTTCAAACTGAGAATTAAGAATTGTCGCAGAATTAGATATCAGTATAGATAATCTATTAAAAGAGTCTCGTATGAAACTTATAAAATATGCACTTATAGGACTCTCAGCCTTGATCGGACTGGGAGTTTCGTCATGCACCAAGGTAAAGAGAGGAGAATACGCGAAAGGAAGTGCCACAATATTCTGTGATGACGGCTTCCGGAATATTCTCGGAGAAGAAATAGAGGTGTTTGAATATACATATCCTGAATCTTCGATTATACCTTTTTATGTAGATGAACAGGCTGCCATCGACACACTTCTTGCCGATGGAACACAGGCCATAATCGTGACACGCGAGTTGACCAAAGAGCAGAAGGACTTCATGAAGAAGAAATACAAACGTGTGGTTCGCACACATTGTATTGCGGTCGATGCAGTTGCTCTGATTACCAACAAGGATAATAATGTGACCTCGCTGTCGATGGAGGAGATTGGGAAAATACTCCGTGGAGAGACAACCCGTTGGAGTCAGCTTGCCGGCAATGATACTACAAAAATCAAACTCGTATTTGATAACGCGGGAAGCAGCACCATCAGCTATATGCGCGAAAAATTCCTGCCCGAAGGACAGAAAATCTCGGATAATCCCAATGCATTTGCGCAGAAAAATAATGCAGCTGTATTCGATGTGGTTAAAAAAGATCGCGATGCCCTCGGTATAATCAGCGTAAGCTGGCTTGGAGATGATTTGAGCGCAGCCAAGAA
Source organism: uncultured Muribaculaceae bacterium (assembly GCA_947175145.1). Classification (GTDB taxonomy): domain Bacteria; phylum Bacteroidota; class Bacteroidia; order Bacteroidales; family Muribaculaceae; genus Lepagella. Next base: position 3,788 of record CAMWLY010000048.1, read on the forward strand.
TATACCTGTGGATCAAAGATATGAGGATTATAAAAATGAAAACGATACCATTGCTACCAATCTGACCACAGAAGTAAATATCCTTAAGGTATCAAATCCCACTGAAGAGAATGATTTCAATCCTATAGCATATAAACCCTACCAGGTTTATATTAATTCGGGAGAATATCCGTTATTCAGAAAGGTATATATGATTTCGACTGCCACCAAACACACGGTGCTGAATTCTTTCTATGTATTTGTAACGGGATTTGCAGGTCAGAAGATAATTTCAAAGACCGGTATTCTCCCCTACAACATGCAGCCGAGAGTGGTTCAACTTAAGCAGACGAACTCAACCAATTCTGAAAAGTAAGAAAATTAAAAGCAAACAATTGAATATGAAATTTAAAGGAATTCTGACACTTTTACTTGCCGGTGCCTCTCTGAGCGGTTTTGCCCAGACACACGCCGAGGGGGAAGAGTACTACAAAGCCGACCAGTTTGATAACGCTAAAGACCTGCTTCTTCGCAGCCTGAACAATTCAGCTACCAAGAAGGCAGTCAGCGACTATTATCTTGGCATGGTTTCATACGAAGAGGGTGACATGAAAGCTGCTGCAAAATATTTTGCGGAAGGCTTGGCTATCGACCCAGAGTATGCCTACAACTATGTCGGGGAGGGTCTTCTCAAATTGAAGGCCGGCGATACCAAGGGTGCAGAAGCTGCATTCAAGCTTGCAGATAAGAACTCTAAGAAAGATGCTTCACTGCAGATTGCGATTGCTCGAGCATACGATGCAGTAGACCCTGTAGCTTACGAGAAGCAGATCACCAAACTTGTAGAGAAAGCCCGCAAATATAACCTCAATAACCCTGACATATATTTGTTTGAGGGTGACCAGGCACGTGCCAATAAGGACTGGGGTAAAGCCGCAGGCATGTATGAGATGGCAACCAACTACGACAACAATGCTACCGCTGCATATGTGAAGTATGCAAATCTCTACACCATGGTCAACCCTGATTACGCTATCAAGATGCTGCAGAATCTGCTGTCGGTAAACCCGCAGTCTGCACTCGGACAGCGTGAACTGGCCAACGCCTACTATAACAAGAAGAACTTTGCCGAAGCTGCCAAACAATATGGCAAATATGTGCAGAACCCCTCTCACTTCAAGAGTGATGAAGGTCGCTATGCATTCCTGCTCTTCTATGGCGGTGACTATCAGAAAGGTTATGATTACGCAACCAAACTGCTTGCCGAAGATCCATCTAACTTCACAGCAAAGCGCTATCAGTTCATGAACGCTGCGCAGATACCCGCAATGGCTGATAAGCTCCCCGCAATGGCAGATGCTCTCTATGCCGCTCACAAATCCAACCCGAAAGAAAACAAATTCGCATCAATCGACTATACCCTGATTGCCAATGCTCTTCAGGCTGACAAGCGCGCCGATGACGCTATCAAGATTCTTGAAGAGGGTGTAAAGGAAATGCCCGAATTTGCCGATTTCAACAAGAGCCTTGCATTTGCATATCTTGACAAGAATGATCTGACCAATACTGCCAAGATGTATCAGGTCTATCTTTCGAAGATTGAACCCGGCTACAACGACTATATCCAGCAGGCCACATTTGACTTCTATGCCGGTGTAGAAAATAAGGATAATCCGACTGTGGCTCAGGAATTCTATAATGATGCAAAGGCAAATGCCGACAAAGCGAAGAAAATTCTACCCGACAACTATAAGCCGGTTAAGATTTATGGTGATATAGCCAAGCAGACAGCCGCGAGTGCCGACGCTGCGAAGAAGGCAGCGGTAAGTGATTACGAGCAGGCAGTTGTTCTGCTGGAACAAGCCGACGACACATCACGCTATGCACGCGATGCCAAAGAGATGTATATGTATCTCGGCAACTATTATCTTGATGTGAATAATGTGGCAAAGGCAAAGGAAAATTTTGAAAAAATCTTCCAGTATGACCCCGACAACACCGACCTTCGCAAGTTTGTAGACGGTCTTAAATAACCACTAAGTTACGATTTTACAAAGAGCTATCTGATTCAGTTCGGATAGCTCTATTTTTTTTGCAATCCTTAACTTTATTTTATAACTTTGTTAGATAAACCACACACGATTGCCATGAGCAATAAAATTAGGATAAAGCGAGGTCTCGACATACCATTAGCCGGAAGTGCACAGTCACGCACCGAAAACATATCGGCATCATTGGTCGGGATCGTTCCCGATGATTTTCCGGGTTACAAATGGAAAGCGGTAGTAAAGCCGGGTGACAGGGTTAAAAGTGGCTCAGCTCTGCTGATTTCCAAGGAAACAGAGGATATCAGACTTGTTTCTCCGGTAAGCGGCACAGTGCGTGAAATACGCAGAGGAGAGCGACGCAAGATTGAATTTGTATCGGTCGAATCCGATGAAAAAAATGAAAGTGAGGCATTTGACTCCAAAGAGTTACTATTATCTATGAAGCGCAGCGGTCTCTATGCCATGATGAGACAGCGGCCTTTTGACATAGTACCGTTTGATGGTGTTAAGCCTCGCGATATTTTTGTTACTGCATTTGATACAGCCCCCCTTGCAGCGGATATGTCGGAAGACCCGTTGCTGGCGAATCTTGAAGCAGGATTGAAGGCCTTATCAGCGCTGACCGACGGCAAGGTATATCTGTCGGTGCCTTGCGGTTCAAAATTAAACAGCAAGTATGCAGAAGTATATGAGTTCGAAGGACCGCACCCCGCGGGTCTGGTAGGAACCCAGATAGCTGCAATTAGGCCGGTAAACAAAGGTGAAGTCGTATGGACCCTCGATGCTGTGACAGTTTCGCGCATCGGCATATTGGCTCAAACCGGCAAACCTGACTACACAGCTCGAGTAGCGGTGACAGGTCCGTGTGTTAAGGACCCTCATATTGTTGCGACTACCATTGGAGCTGACATGGCGACTATTCTCAAAGGGAATATCGAGCAAACCGAGGGTAAAGTCAGAATTATATCCGGGAATGTTCTCACGGGAGTTCATATTGAAGGTGAAGAGGGCTTCCTCAGATTTCCGTATCGGCAGATCACAATAATTCCGGAGGGTGATGAGGCCGATGAATTTATGGGCTGGGCATCAATAAATCCGAAGAAATATAGTGTAAAGCACTCCTTCCCGGCATTTCTGCGCGGACTTTCCAAGCCATTTGACTTTGACGCCCGCATAAAAGGTGGTCACCGCGCCATGATTCTAAGTGGAGAATATGACAAGGTTTTCCCGATGGATATATATCCCGAGTATTTGCTTAAAGCTATAATGGCCGGAGATATAGAACGCATGGAGCAGCTCGGTATCTATGAGGTAGCTCCTGAAGATTTTGCACTTGCAGAATTTGTGGATACTTCAAAAATAGAACTGCAAAAAATTGTGCGCGAAGGATTGGATTACCTTCGCAATGAAACACTCTGAAAATTATAACAGAACAAGACCTAAAACAACAATAAAGACGTGAAGGGCTTAAAAAGAAAAATCGATAGGATAAAACCGAATTTCGAAAAGGGAGGAAAGTTTGAGAAACTTCACTCTGTATTCGATGGTTTTTACACATTCCTATACACACCAAATGAGACATCGCGCTCGGGTGTTCACATTCACGATGGCAATGACTCGAAGCGCACCATGATTATGGTTGTACTGTCGCTGCTACCCTGCTGCCTGTTCGGAATGTGGAATGTAGGATATCAGCATTATCTCTCCATAGGAGAACCGAATCAAGGTATTTTTACCCTCTTCTTCTTCGGGTTATTTGCGGTACTTCCGCAAATACTCACTGCCTATATAGTTGGATTAGGCATTGAGTTTGTGGTTGCCCAGATAAGAGGGCATGAGATTCAAGAGGGCTTTCTTGTGTCGGGCATATTGATTCCGATGATTTGTCCGGTGGATACACCTTGTTGGATGCTTGCAATCGCTGTAGCATTTGCAGTAATCTTTGCCAAAGAAGTATTCGGAGGCACGGGATATAATTTCCTTAATGTAGCCCTCGTGACACGCGCATTCCTCTTCTTCAGCTATCCTGTAAAGATGAGTGGAGATCAGGTATTTGTGCAACTCGGAGGAGCAAATGCAGTCGACGGATACTCGGGAGCTACCCCGCTCGGTCAACTTGCCTCATCGGCTGAAGGCGCTCTGACCAAACTTACCAACACAATTGGTGAACCTCTGAGCAACGCCGATATTTTCTTCGGATTATATCCCGGCAGCTGGGGCGAAACCTCCACACTATGCATATTGATAGGTGCCGCGATACTACTGTTGACCGGAATTGCAAGCTGGCGCATTATCTGCTCCGGAATAGTCGGAGGATTACTGATGTCGGTGATTGCTCACAATTGGGCAAGTCCCCTTTATCCGGTATCATATCTGGATCCGTTCCAGCAACTGTGTCTCGGTGGTTTCATGTTTGCCATAGTGTTCATGGCAACTGACCCCGTAACTGCCTGTCGAACCAATATCGGTAAATATATCTATGGGTTCCTCATAGGTGTAGTTGCTATCTTAATACGAGTATATAACACAGGTTATCCCGAAGGAGCTATGCTGTCGGTGCTTTTGCTCAACTGTTTCGCTCCGCTTATAGATTATTGTGTAGTAAATTCCAACATCAAGCGCCGTATGCGTCGCCTAACCGTGAAATAAGATGAACAAACAGAGCAATACTTATACCATCATTTATTCGGTGGTGCTGGTGCTGGTAGTGGGAATTCTTCTCTCGGTTGTATACCAGGCACTGCGACCCAAACAGCTTGAGAACATTTCAGATGACACCAAGCGTCAGATTCTGGCGGCGGCCCTCATCACACCCAAAACCGGCGAGAGTATCTCCGAACTCTATTCACAGCATATCGAAGACTCATATATAGTCAATGATAAAGGTGAGAAGATAGCATCTGATGTGAATCCATTTGATGTTAAAGTTGATTTGGAGGTAAAGAAGGAACCGGCGGAGAGAATGCTTCCGGTGTTTGTGTGTAGCACAGACAACGGCACAAAATACATCGTTCCGGTATATGGTGCCGGTCTATGGGGTCCGATTTGGGGCTACATTTCATTCGACTCTAACGGTGAAGACATCTACGGAGCATATTTTGCTCATCAAGGAGAAACTCCCGGTCTTGGTGCGGAGATAGAGAAACCGGCGTTCCAGGATCAATTCAAAGGGAAACAGGTATATGGTTCCGACGGCATATTTACTCCGGTAAAAGTTGTGAAGAATGGTCAGGAGCCGGCATCAGGTGCATACGTACATGCTATCAGCGGTGGCACAATCACAAGCCAGGGTGTTCAAAAAATGCTTGACAACTCACTGCAACCCTACACAGCTTTCTTTACAAATCTTTCTAAAGAAAAGCCTTAAGTTTTTTCACAGGTTTTCGGACTGCAATATTGAAAAAATCAGATTATGAATCTCAAGAAGACATTTCTGCCGCTTTTTAATCCCCTGTCAAAGGATAATCCTGTAATTGTCCAGGTACTGGGAATTTGCTCCGCACTTGCTGTTACTGCAAAAATGGAGCCGGCTCTTGTGATGACAATATCAGTTACGGCTGTGCTTGCACTTGCCAATGTGATAATATCACTCCTCAGAAACACAATACCTCAATCGATACGTATTATCGTGCAACTCGTGGTGGTTGCAGCTCTGGTAGTTGTGGTTGATCAGGTACTTAAGGCATATAACTACGAGGTTTCCAAAGCACTGTCTGTATTTATAGGCCTGATTATAACCAACTGTATTATCATGGGGCGTCTTGAGGCGTTTGCGCTAGGCAACAAACCATGGCCGGCATTTCTCGATGGTATAGGCAATGGATTGGGTTATGGAATAATCCTGCTGATAGTTTCATTTTTCCGCGAGCTGTTCGGCAGCGGCACTCTGTTTGGGGTTCAGATATTTCCCCAATCATGGTATGAAGCCGGATATATGAACAATGGTATGATGATTCTACCCCCAATGGCTCTTATTGTGGTTGCTTGCATCATCTGGGTACACAGAGCTTATAATAAGGATCTTCAGGAGAAATAATCGGAAATAGTTCAGATCTTAAGATATAGAATTAGAGATGGAAAATCTGAATTTGTTCATACGTTCGATATTTGTCGACAACATGATATTCGCCTACTTTCTGGGCATGTGTTCATTTTTGGCTGTGTCTAAAAATGTAAAGACTGCATTTGGTCTGGGAGTAGCTGTAACCTTTGTGCTTCTGATAGCGCTACCCGTCTGCTGGACCATCAATCACTATATTCTAACACCGGGAGCATTAAGCTGGCTTGGTGAGGAGTATGCGGATGCTGATTTATCGTTTCTTGGTCTTATCATGTTTATTGCCGTCATTGCGGCACTGGTGCAGATTTTGGAAATGGTTATCGAGAAATACAGTCCCGGTCTTTACAATTCGCTTGGTATATTCCTGCCCCTCATAGCTGTGAACTGCGCGATACTCGGTGCGGTGCTGTTTATGCAGCAGCGTGAATTCAGCAATGCCTGGACTGCTACAGTCTACGGTGCAGGCTCAGGTATCGGTTGGTTATTGGCCATAAGCTGCTTAGCCGCCATTCGTGAACGTCTGAATGTAAAGGCGGTGCCTGCTCCACTCAGAGGTATAGGTATAACTTTTATCATAACCGGTCTGATGGGAATTGCCTTTATGAGTTTCCTCGGAATAAAGCTTTGAACCTGATAATTTAAGAAAGTATGATTCTCAACGCAATAATGTGGAACAATGTGATCGCAGCGTCACTGATATTTTTAGTGATAGTGCTTGTGCTCACTATAATACTGCTTTTGGCAAAATCATGGCTGGTTAAATCGGGTGAAGTTGCCATATCAATCAATGAAGGTTCAAAACTGCTTCATGCCGAATCCGGCAAGACACTGCTTGCCACACTCAATGACAATGGTGTGCATCTTTCAAGCGCCTGCGGAGGAAAAGGAAGTTGCGGTCAGTGCAAACTTCAGGTAGTGTCGGGAGGCGGTGACATTCTTCCGACAGAGGCGGTCCACTTCACGCGCAAGCAAATTAAAGACAACTGGCGTCTCGGCTGTCAGATCAAAGTCAAAGGTGACCTCGAAATTAAGATAGATCCGGCTGCACTTGATGTCAAAGAATATGAATGTGAGGTAATTTCAAATAAGAATGTAGCCACATTCATGAAGGAATTTATAGTGCAGCTACCGGCAGGAGAACACATGAATTTCATACCGGGAAGCTACTCACAGATCAGAATCCCGAAATATGAGATGGATTATGATAAGGATATCGATAAGTCGCTGATTGGTGATGAGTATCTGCCGGCTTGGGAAAAATTCGGACTCTTCGGCCTGAAAGCTAAAAATGATGAAGAAACCGTGCGCGCATACTCTATGGCGAACTATCCTGAAGAAGGTGACAGATTCATGCTCACCGTGCGCATAGCCACACCTCCGTTTAAGCCGAAACCTCAAGTAGGTTTTCAGAATGTGCCCCCGGGCATAGCATCAAGTTATATATTCTCCCTGAAACCGGGTGATAAAGTTCTGATGTCAGGCCCATACGGAGACTTCCATCCTATAGTCAATTCGAAAGCTGAGATGATCTGGGTAGGCGGTGGTGCCGGCATGGCACCCCTCAGAGCGCAGATTATGTGGATGACAAAGACACGCAACTGCCGTGACCGCGAAATGCACTATTTCTATGGTGCCCGAGCGCTTAATGAAGTGTTCTATCTTGACGACTTCCTGCAATTGGAGAAGGAATTTCCGAATTTTCACTTCCATCTTGCACTCGACAAACCGGATCCGGCTGCTGATGCCGCAGGTGTGAAATACACTCCCGGATTTGTGCACGATGTGATGTATCGCACATATTTGAAAGACCACGATGCTCCTGAAGATATCGAGTATTACATGTGCGGACCCGGCCCGATGAGTAATGCTGTCAACAATATGCTGCATGGTCTTGGAGTTGAACCGTCAAGCATACATTACGACAACTTCGGAGGTTAATTCCTGAAATAAAAAGGGAATACACACCAAAACTGATTATAATTTATTCAATTAGAATTACTCGAATAATCCTTAAATCAACAATAACACATGAAGAGAGACAACGAGGTATTTGAGATTATAGACCGCGAGCATTTGCGCCAGCGCCGCGGCATCGAGCTGATAGCCAGCGAGAACTTCGTGAGCGATGAAGTTATGCGCGCCATGGGTTCCTGCCTTACCAACAAATATGCCGAGGGTTATCCCGGCAAGAGATATTACGGTGGCTGCCAGGTAGTCGATGAAGCCGAGAATCTCGCTATCGAACGCGCCAAAAAGTTATTTGGTGCAGAATGGGCAAATGTGCAGCCCCATAGCGGTGCCCAGGCCAATATGGCTGTATTCATGGCGGTGTTGGAACCGGGTGATAAATTCATGGGTATGGATTTAAGCCACGGCGGACACCTTAGCCACGGCAGCCCTGTGAACTTCTCAGGACTTATGTTCGAACCCATAAGCTACACTGTCGATGCAGAAACCGGTCGTGTAAACTATGAGGAAATGGAGGAGAAAGCTCGTGCAGAGCGTCCGAAACTCATTATAGCAGGTGCCAGTGCATACAGCCGCGAATGGGATTATGCCCGTATACGCAAACTTGCCGATGAAATCGGTGCCATTTTCATGGTTGACATGGCTCACCCTGCAGGTCTTATCGCAGCCGGTCTGCTTGATAATCCGGTTAAGCATGCGCATATCGTAACCACAACTACTCACAAAACTCTACGCGGTCCGAGAGGTGGTCTAATCCTGATGGGAAAAGACTTCGATAATCCCTGGGGTAAGAAAACACCCAAAGGTGAGATAAAGAAGATGTCTGCACTTTTGGACTCGGCAGTTTTCCCGGGTGTTCAGGGTGGCCCGCTGGAACATGTGATTGCGGCTAAAGCTGTGGCTTTCGGAGAAGCTCTTCAGCCAGAGTGGAAAGAATATGCACAGCAGGTACAGAAAAACGCTACAGCCCTTGCGCAAGCTCTTATCAAGCGTGGTTATAAGATTATCTCCGATGGAACAGATAACCACTGTATGCTTGTAGATCTGCGCACAAAATTCCCGGAAATGAGTGGTAAGAAGGCAGAGCGTGTACTCGTGGAAGCAGATATCACAGCCAATAAAAATATGGTGCCCTACGATACCCGCAGTCCATTCCTGACCAGCGGTCTCAGATTCGGAACGGCTGCCATCACAACTCGTGGTGCCAAAGAGGATATGATGGAAATCATCGCCGATAAGATTGACAGAGTTTTATCAAATGCCGATGATGAAAAAGTAATCGCAGAAGTTCGCCAGGAAGTGAACGACATGATGAACGAATATCCGATGTTCGCGTGGTAACAATCAGATAACTTATACTCCCACCCGGCCTGCAACTTTACAGGTCGGGTGTATTGTAACCGATATGAGAGAAGAAAATTTAAGCCACTGGATAAGTCAACAGCATGGTCCGATATTTGTGAGCGGAATTGATACTGATGCCGGCAAAAGTTATGCTACCGGGTCTCTCGCCGAGGAAATGAACAAAGCGGGGAATAACACCATCACGATGAAGTTTATCCAGACAGGCAACATCGGATTCAGCGAGGATATTGAAGTGCACCGCAGCTTAATGAGCGGCGATTATTCAGCATACGATAAAAAGGGGATAACTGCCCCGGTTATCTTCAGCTATCCCTGCAGTCCGGAACTCGCAGCAAGAATTGACGGTCAGGATATAGATTTCAATAAAATTGATACCTCAATCCGAATACTATGCAGCGACTTCAATACTGTTCTGATTGAGGGAGCAGGAGGTCTGATGGTACCCCTCAAGGAGGATTATCTTACCATCGATTATATCCGCGACAAGAATCTGCCCCTCATATTTGTAACCAACGGCAGACTGGGATCAATCAGTCAGACCTTACTGGGATTTTACGCGATTAAAAACATGGGTATCGAGTTATCGGCCGTAATATATAATTCTTATTTCGACAGTGACAAAATAATAGCCGATGATTCGCGTAATTTTATAGAGAAGTGGGTGCAAAAACATTTTCCTAACGCCTGCTTTATTGAAATGGGCACCCTGTAATGAATAATACCACACCTAAAAATAAAAGAAGAAGATCAAGAAGCGGCGCCACAACCTCGGGGAGTAAAGCTCCTTCAAGAGCTCGCGCCAAATCCAAGGTCACAAAAAAGAAGCCCGCAGCTTCTTTAGAAAAAAAAGCTGCAAGTAAGCCTGAGAAGGTAGAGATACCGATGCATAAGGTTTGGATGACCTCTATTCCCAAGGCTGAACTTGCTGAATTACCGGCAGCTGTCTATGGAGGAAAGATAACCATTGTGGATACTCCCGAACTACTGCAACAAGCCGTAGCCACGCTCTCTAAAAGCAAAGTGCTTGGGTTTGACACCGAAACCAAACCCTCTTTCAAGCGCGGGGAACATTATTCGGTCTCACTCTTGCAATTAGCTTGCGATGAAGAATGCTTTCTTATTCGACTCAACAAGGTAGCCGTGACCGAAGAGCTTAAAAAGCTTCTTGAAAATCAAGATATTCTCAAGGTAGGTGTCTCTATACATGATGACTTTCATCAATTGAAAAAACTTTTTGACATGGATCCGCAAGGTTTCGTGGAACTTCAGACATACGTCAAGAAGTATAATATAGCAGACAACAGCCTTTCACGGATTTATGCCATAATCTTCGGCAACCGTATATCCAAAGGTCAGCGTCTAACCAATTGGGAAGCTTCCCAGCTTAATGAGCATCAGCAGGAGTATGCCGCACTTGACGCGGTGGCGTGTCTTAGAATATGGTATCATCTTCAAGCCAAAGGATTCGATTACAAGACTTCTAAATACTATAGGGAATTTGAGATTCCTGCTTCGCAAGTTCCTCACAATTGATTCATCTCCCCTATTCATTCCCCTATTTTTTGAACAGTAAATGACAAATAAGGAAAACAAGAATCGTAAAGTGAAACGCTCGGTCTGGTTGCCGATTGTTCTGCTTATATATATAATTGCGATGACAGCATGGTTTGCACCATCACTTATAGCTCAAGGGGAAGTGTTGAGATTAGTGCTTGTAGTGGGCGTAGAATTGGTTATCATAGCCATCTTATATATTCTTCTTAAGCGCCGCGAGAAGCAATCAGGCATCTAAACTACGAGCCACAAATAGTGCAACTATAAATGCAATCATTCTAATTATTGAGCTTAATAATGTAACTAATGCTATCTATTTCTCGATTATTGATTACTTGTCTAATATGTCTCTGATTTCTTTGTCGAAGTCAGAGTCTATTTGTTGTGTTGGATTGAAAAGATCGTATTCAGCTTCGGCTTTAGCCTTTGCCTGTGCTGCGGAGATAGTTCCACGATTTGGCAGTATTTTGTAATCGTTGAATGTCAAGAATTTATTGACACTTGAGGCAAATTGTTCCATATTGAATACGTTGCCACGCTCAATTTGCCCCTCGATATAATCAAAGTATGATGTTACTGTGCGTTCAAGCGAGCGTATTTCTTTTTCCGAGAGATAGTTTTTAGCCACTGAGACATCCGATTTCAAGATACGACCTTCGGGTGCATATTTCCATGTTGTCAGACCCATGTGCGGTTTCGCATGGTCTGCCCCGGCATGGATAATTTCAGCAGCGGTATGTCCGGTTATGGCATAATGGAACCGGTTCTGTACCATTGCATAAAACTCCTTTGTAGTTGGAGCAAGGCGGTCGTAATCAATGCTACATTCGGCATAAATATCAGTTATCTGTTGCCAGATCCGTCGCTCGCTGGCTCGGATTGAGCGTACACGCTCAAGAAGTTCACGGAAATAGTCGCGTCCAAACACCGCATTGCCCTGTTTCAGACG
>CAMWLY010000049.1 GCA_947175145.1 uncultured Muribaculaceae bacterium
AGCATGGAGTGGTTACTGCTCGAGTCGGTAGCCAATAATATACTCGAACAAATACGAAATCAAGTGGCAAATGCTAATTCCATCAGAGTGGCAATAGATAAAATTACCCCTCCCATCGAAGGCATTCAGGGAAGTACCTCTGTTGAAGCTGTTTGGAATAATTAAGAGAGTGTGAGCCAAAAAGTTATTAAAATAATTGCGGTGTGGGGAATTCCGTACACCGCAATTCTATTTTTGATTATTTGCCATTAGCCCATATTTGGCATGATGCGAAAATGATAATGATTTCTTTTTGAAAATGGCTTTGGCGATCCTATGGTTTTGTTTTACTTGTTTAGATCTATCTCTACATATTCTCCATTGTATAATCCGGCTACTTTGCCACTCTCGTAAATCATAAGATTTGTGTATTTGGGTTCGAGAATAATGGCTCCGTTCATGTTGATAAGGCCCTCTTTGCCGCTAACAGTAATTATGTAATAGCCTGTTGCCGGGTCTGCCCACGATGACACTCTTTCGTACGGGCCGGCACATTTGTTACCGCTCTCATCAATCAGATAATAATCATCTCCAATTCTAACTCTTGCTCTTGGTAATTCCGCATCAAATGAATCTGCATCATCAAACTGGTAAGGAATGGCAATTCTGAATCCGCCATTCATGAAAGCATAACCCCAAAGGTTATCTTTTGCTGTAGGTTCCGGATAAATTTTCTTCGCTGTAATTTCAAATCCGCTCAATCCTAAAATTACCGCAAGGAGAAGAAATATGCTTCTTAGTTTCATATTGTTTCCGTTTTGTTTGAAATCCAAATATACGATTTTTCCGGCTTTAAGCAAAACCGCTTGACTGGATTAGAAAAAAGCAGGGGAATGGTTGTACAAACATTCCTCTGCTTTTTGTGTGAATTGATGAATATAGCTGCTTATTCGTTGACTCCGAGCAATTCAAATATTTTTTCCGAAGCAGCTCCAAGACCGTCGGTATCTTTACCTCCCGCCTGAGCAAAAAATGGCTGACCTCCGCCACCACCTTTAATTAGCTTGGCTCCTTCTCTCACAACTTGCGATGCATTCTTGCCGGCTTTAACCAGATCATCGCTGACCATAACAGTGAGAGTGGGACGATTGTTCATTTGAGTGGCTGCAACAAATACTGAGCTTTCACCCATCTCTTTACGCAGTGTAAATGCCACATTTTTCATGACATCCGGACTAAATGGGCCATTAAGCGTAGCTACCGAGATACCATTGACAACCTTGGCAGTTGCCTTGGCTCTGTCGGCAAGCTGCCGAATGCGTTCGGCCATAAAGCCCTCTATCTGGTGCTTAAGTTCTGCATTTTCATTGATAGCTTTCTTTACAGCTGCCTGGATATCGCCTGCATTGCCCAACAGGGAGGATATACCTAAGGTCATGTCCTGCATTCCATCGATAAGCTTTTCGAGGCCTTCACCCGTGACAGCCTCTATACGTCTGACTCCTGCAGCAATTGAACTTTCGTTGACTATACGCACCATGCCGATATTGCCGGTGTTCGCTACATGCGTGCCTCCGCATAACTCAATGGAATCGCCATATTTCACAACACGGACTTTGTCGCCATATTTCTCTCCAAACAGAGCCATGGCACCCATGGCTCTTGCATCTGCTATCGGTAAATCCCTGTGCTCTTCGAGCGAGATGGCTTTTCGGATATTCTTGTTGACCAGATGTTCGACTTTGCGAATTTCTTCAGGTGTAACCTTCTGGAAATGTGAGAAATCAAATCTGAGCGACTCTGCAGTTACAAGCGAACCTTTCTGCTCAACATGATTGCCCAGAACCTCACGGAGTGCTTCATGAATGAGGTGAGTGGCTGTGTGGTTTGCCGATATAGCAGCTCTGGCATCTCGGTCTATTCTTGCGATCAATGAAGCTGATGGATCTTTGGGAAGTTTGTTGGTGAGATGTATCGCTACATTGTTTTCCTTTTTGGTATCAAATACCTCAATCTCATTTCCGTCAGCTTCAATAAGAACTCCCTTATCGCCAACCTGGCCGCCCATCTCTGCATAGAAGGGAGTTTCAGTCAGCATAATCTGGTAGAACTCCTTATTTTTCTGCTTTATTTTTCTATAGCGAATTATTTTTGTGGGAGTCTCAAATGTTTCATAACCCACAAATTTCTCATCGCCATCGGTAACTTCCACCCAGTCGGTTGCTTCTACACTTGCTGCATTGCGGGCACGCTGTTTTTGAGCCTGCATCTCTTTTTCGAAGCCTTCCAAATCCACTTTCATATTGAGTTCTCTGAGAATCAACTCGGTCAAGTCGAGAGGGAAACCGTAAGTGTCATAGAGTGTAAAGGCATCTTTGCCGGATATTGTGTCTGTGCCGGATTGTTTAGCTTTGGCAGAAAGATTATCGAGGAGCTTTATACCATTGTCAAGAGTGCGGAGGAATGATTCCTCTTCCTCTTTGATAACCTTCTTGATCAGTTCTTTTTGTGCCGGGAGTTCGGGATATGCTTCTCCCATCTGTGCTACAAGTGTATCGATTAACTTGTAAAGAGTCGCCTCTTTTTGGTCAAGGAATGTGTATACATATCGCACGGCGCGGCGCAGAATTCGACGTATCACATAGCCGGCCTTCGCATTAGATGGAAGCTGAGAATCTGCTATTGAAAAGGCGATAGTGCGCACATGATCTGCAGCAACCCGCATTGCGACATCCACATCTTCATCTTTACCATATTCCTTGCCTGATATTTTTGCAAGTTCATTTATCAGCGGAGTAAAGATGTCTGTGTCATAATTTGACTTTTTGGATTGCAGTGCCATTGTCAATCGTTCAAATCCCATGCCGGTGTCTATAACCTTGGCAGGCAGAGGTTCAAGATGTCCGTCGGCTTTGCGATTATATTGCATGAACACGAGGTTCCATATTTCTATGACCTGAGGATTATCTTTGTTGACCAGTTCAGCCCCGTCAATCTTGGCTCGCTCCTCATCGCTGCGCAAGTCTATATGTATTTCGCTACAGGGACCACAGGGACCTGTCTCACCCATTTCCCAGAAATTATCATGTCGATTGCCGTTGATAATGTGTGACTTGGGAAGATGTTTCTCCCAAATCTCTGCAGCTTCATTATCTCTTTCAAGTCCTTCAGGTGCATATCCCTCAAACACTGTGGCATACAGCCTCTCAGGATTCAGGTGAAGCACATCGACAAGATATTCCCACGCCCAATCTATTGCTTCCTGCTTGAAATAGTCACCAAATGACCAGTTGCCGAGCATTTCGAACATAGTGTGGTGATATGTATCGTGACCCACTTCTTCCAGGTCATTGTGTTTGCCCGATACTCTAAGACATTTCTGACTGTCAGTTACGCGGCGATATTGAGGTGCGCGATTACCCAGTATGATATCCTTGAACTGATTCATGCCGGCATTAGTAAACATCAGTGTCGGATCATCTTTAAGCACCATCGGTGCCGAGGGTACAATCTTATGCCCTTTGCTCTCGAAAAAATTCTTGAATGATTCTCTGATTTCTTTAGAAGTAAGCATCTGTGTCTTATTCATTTTTAGCAACCCGTCATACCATGATTTCTTAGAACTTGATATCTGACAAAATGTCCCGGTATTACTGGTCTTAATAAGTTGCAAAAATAATAAAATGTGACGATAATTCCGAATTTGAATTTTAATGCGTATTTTGCTAATTTTGCATCCGTCAGCAAACCGAGTCATGCATGAAGCGTCATATAGTATATATATATAACCCGGATACCGATAATTACGAGAGACTTTTCCCCTCGCTCAAGGGTCGCATTCTGAAAATACTGATTTTTGTCGGCGCTTCTCTTTTTGCAGGAATATTGATATATTTTCTTATTCTCTCTATCTGGGGGTCTCCAACAGAAAAAAGTCTTAGAGAGGAGAATGCTTCGCTGCGTAGCCGCTATAATATTCTCAACCGACGTCTTGACAACTCTCTGAAAATCATGGCCGATATTCAGAATCGTGATGATAATTTCTATCGTGTTATGATGCAGATGGAGCCTATGACCCATGGGCAGCGCTTTGCCGGCCTTGATAATGAAAAGCGTTATCGGGAATTGCGATCTATCCCAGATGCCGGTCTTGTGAAACTGCTTACTCAGCGTCTTGACCAATTTGACCGTCAGCTGTATGCTCAATCCATTTCATTTGATCAACTGCGTGAAGAAGCCGGTAAACAGAAAGACAAGCTCGCACGCATACCCTCCATAATTCCTATATCTATCGGTGATTATACCATGGCATCGGGCTATGGTTATCGCCGAGATCCGGTCTATGGTTCCACAAAATTTCATGCAGGTCTTGATTTCGCAGCAACGGCCAACACCCCTGTATATGCTACAGGTGATGGAGTAGTGGAAGTCGCAAATCGTGTAAGCGGTTATGGCAATGTTATCGATATTTCACACGGTTACAATTATGTGACAAGATATGCGCATCTTAACGAGATTCTTGTCAAGGAGGGGCAGACAGTTCACCGCGGTGATCTGATAGGAAGAGTCGGGTCAACAGGCAAATCCACCGGCCCACATCTGCACTATGAAGTCAGATTTAAAGATGAGCCACAAAATCCGGTCAATTACTATTTCATGGATTTAAGTCCCGAACAGTATTCAGCAATGGTACTTGAGGCGGAAAACGCCGGACATGTGATGGACTGATATTCCCTATATTATGAGAGAATTCGGAGAAAAGAAACTAAGCGAACTTGATACTCCAGATAATGAAGTATTCGATAAGAAATACTATCGGATACGCGATGTTGCCGAGATGCTTGATTTGAATCCGAGCACTCTGAGATATTGGGAGCAGGAGTTTCCGGAACTGAAACCACGAAGAAGTGCGACGCGACAGAGATATTATACTGCCGATGATATCAACTTGCTGCGGATTATCAACTTTCTGGTGCGTGTCAAGGGATTGAGGGTTGAAGCGGCAAAAGCGGAACTGAATAAAAACAGAAAGAATGTCTCAAAGCGTATCGAGACTATAAATTTATTAACCGAGGTACGTGCCGAACTTGAGGAAATGCTTGCCGCTCTTAGTAAACGTAAGTAAAGCTTCGTATTTATACTTAGGTGTTTACATCATCGAATTGTAGTATTTAGGGTCTCCTGTTACTTCCTGTCCGATAAATTCAGGGATTTCAGCGACATAGTCGTCTGCGGGTAACTCAACTTCGGCAACTGTAAGGGGTGATAATGATCCGTGAAATTCATCAACTTCCCATGTCAACCCATTATAGGCGATTATGTAGCGCGTTTTATCGATTATAGTCCCTTCACACAAGGCAAGCATTGATACCGCATCCGTATAGGGTATTTCATATTCAAATTCTTCTCTTACGATTCCTTCGTTTTTCCCTTTAACTGTCAGAAATCCACGGTTATCTTTGGTGCGTACCCGGACTGTTCTTTCAGGTATACGCTGCAGGTACCCTTGACGGATACGATATTTCTTTTCGGCTAATGCTTTATAGGAATCATCTTTAACCAAATATTTTCTTTCAATTTCCAAAGCCATGGTTAAGGTAATTTAATATTATCGCAATAATATCTCTTTTTACTATACGTTTAAACATTTGCTGCCTGATGCGGTCAATATTTTGAAATTACTAATTTTTCAGGACGCTCGCAAAGATATATAATTCTTGCGATTTTGCTGATATGACTAATAAGACTCTCAATATAATTTTTCACTTTTTTTCTGCGTTGCTTTGCTTTATTTGTGCAAATCATGTTGCACGTGCAAGTGAAGCAAAGCTCCCCGTGCCTGCGTCTGCACGAAGAGTTGTAGGATTGGTGGTAGATTCTGTCAGTGGTGAAAGACTGTCGTTTGTCAACGTATGGTCCAAAGAATACAAAAAGGGTGTCACTACAGATGACAATGGCACCTTTGTGATGCGTCTTCCGATCGGATCGGCAGTTGATATCACCTCACTTGGTTATGCTCCCAAACATGTGAAAGTTACCGGCACCGATACTCTCCGCGTGTTTATGAGCCCAAGTTCAACCGAGCTTGCCGAAGTTGTCGTAAAGCCGAAAAAGAGAAAATACTCCAAGAAAAATAATCCTGCCGTTGACCTCATGCAGCGAGTGCGTCATGACTATAAATTGGTTGACCCAACCAAGCATGAGTATTTTTCGTATGATCGATATGATAAAATGATTCTCGGCCTAAATAACTATAAAGGCTATTTGCCGGGGAATGATGGTCAGGTCAAAGGAAAATTCAAATCAATCGCCGAACTCGTAGATACCGGTGTATGGACCGGCAAAAGAATCCTCGACCTTTCGATGAAGGAGAAAACATCTACCAGAATTACCACTTCATCGGGAGTCGATAAGGAAATAATAACCGGTCAGCGCAACAATGGCATTGATAAGGCGCTTGACGAGAATTATACACGGGCATTTTTTGAAGATGTGCTCCGTGAAGTAAATGTTTATGACAATGATATAGCTATCATGCGCAATCGGTTTGTCAGTCCGCTATCACCATTGGCAGCAGATTTCTATATGTTTCATATCACTGATACTGTGCAATTCGGGAATGAAAAGTGTGTCGAGTTGTCATTTGCACCACACAATCCCGAGTCGATGGGATTCAATGGTAAATTATATATTCCCGCTGCTGATTCGGTAAAATATGTGCGCCGGGTAATAATGAGATTGCCGAAGGCTTCAAATATTAATCATTTGCAAAGTCTTGTGCTTAATCAGAATTTTACACGTGATTCTCTCGGTTATGTTCATAAAGTGGCCGATGATATGGTGGCGGAACTTCATCTTGTCGGTTCATTTGGCGAAGCTTACGCTTCTCGACAGACACGATATGATAATACTTCTTATGAGAAACGTCAGGATTTCGAACAGTTTTATTCCAAAATCGGGCGTAATTTCGTAATAGATGAGGCTGATTCCAGGGGAAATGATTTCTGGGTGCAATCACGTATGATTCCACTAAGTAAAGCCCAGGCATTACTCGGAGTCGATGAGTCGCCGTTTCGTAAATTGCCTATTATATATTGGACATCGCGTGTAGTTGAACTCATTATAAAGGGATACATAAAGACATCTAAGAAGAGCTATTTCGATTTCGGACCTATTGACACATTTATCAGCTATAATGCTACCGAGGGGCTGCGCCTTGCTGCAGGAGGATTAACTACGGCAAATCTAAGTGATCACATTTTTGGCCGAGGATATGTTGCTTACGGTTTTAAAGATAAGAAGTGGAAATATAGTGCGGAATTGGAATACTCCTTCCTGAAGAAGAAATATCATTCGCGTGAATTCCCTATGAATGGAATCCGGGCAACTTATCGCTATGATGTAAATAAACTCGGTCAGCATTTCATGACCAATAGCGCTAACAATCTTCTGAATTCCATTAAGCGGCTTGAAAGCAATCTATCTACATATGAACGATTTGGTTCGTTGGAATATAATATAGAATGGCGTAATAATCTTTCGTTTCATGTATCGGTGAATTACCGCCATCAGGAATCCTCTAAATATGTGCCCTTTATCACGTCTACAGGTCATCAAGTAGCAGGATATACTCAAAATAGTATGCGCTTTCAGGTGCGATATGCTCCCGGTGAAAAATTCATGCAGACTTATAATGAGCGTAGAAATATAAATCGCGATGCCATTACTCTTATGCTGGCTCATGAAATCGGGCCAAAAGGTTGGTTCGGCTCAGCGTTTACTCTTAATAAAACTGAGTTCATGCTTCAGAAGCGGTTCTGGTTTTCTATGTTTGGTTATGCAGATGTGATTTTCCGCGCGGCCAAATTATGGAATCAGGTTCAGTTCCCGGCACTTCTATGGCAAAATGCGAATCTTGCCTATACTATCCAGTCGGAGACCTTCTCTCTGCTTAATCCTATGGAATTTGCAGTGGATCAATACGTAGGTCTCGACTTGAATTATAATTTCAATGGTTTGCTATTTAATCGTATCCCCTTGATTAAGAAGCTCAGACTTCGCGAACTTTTCACTTTCAAGTCTTTTTATGGTGGACTTACTCGTAAAAATAATCCTGCATACAACGACAATCTGTATCGCTTCCCGGAGGGAAGCCGAACCAGGCTCTTAGGACATGCCCCTTATATGGAAATTGGAGTTGGTATTGATAACATTGCCACATTCCTGAGGATAGATTATGTCTGGAGGCTTTCATATCGGAATACCAAGGGTGCACCAAATTCCGGTTTAAGGTTTTCATTTCACTTCGATTTTTAATTTCGTATTCAATAAAAAAGGAGGCAATTACCATTGGTAGTTGCCTCCTGAAGTAATATTTGATAGAATTAAATTCTTATCTTCTGTCCCTTCACGATATATATTCCTTTGGGCAGGCCATCGGTTGATATGGCGTTGCGACGCACAATCATTCCATCGATGCTGTAAATATCAAATGGAGCTTCATTGTCGGGAGTTATTGTCACGCCACTCGGGTCATCTACCAATCTCAGGTTGTCGATTACTACCGGTGTCTCTTTGGAAGAAGATGCCAAGGCAAACTTAACTATCACAAATTTTTCATCGGTATATTTTCTTAAATCTACAACAGCCTCTTTCCAGCCCTCTTTCTCTGATTTATCGAATCGGTAAGATGAGATAGTTTCAGCTACACCCTGAGGGAATCTGTCAATCGCAATATCAAGAGTCGACAGAGATCCAGGATATTCGTAGATATCGAATTTCAATACCGGGCATGTCGCACCTTTAAGTTCAATCTTACCGAGGTTGAATATGCCGAATTCAGCTCTGTTAGGAGTAAAGATAAATGCACCACCATCGGCATCAGAAGAAGTTCCGCTTGTCGGACCCATGTTCCAGTCAGCATATTCACCTTCGAGCCATACAAATGATTCAGGCCACTGGGCTTGAGCGAAAGATTCCTGATAGGGTAGTGTGTATGGAGCTCCGATAACAAGTCCATTTGTCGCAACCGCTTCGGATTCACCACCTGTGGTCACTGCGCGCATAGCATAATAGAGGAGTGTCTGGTCGCCTTCTCCGCTCTTTACACCAGTGTAGTAAGGACTGGTGACTCCCTCTTTAAGAAGAATAGGATAGCCGTAATCTGAAATGGTGTAAAGGTTATAAGTGATGCGTTCCGGATTTATATATCCACCGTTGGCGCCTGCTTTAGGAGCCTCCCATTTGAGCATAGCATTTTCGCCATCATCATAAAGAGTGATGTTAGTGGGGGGCAGGGGAGTGTCCTGGCCTATGTAAGCAGATGCCATGGCAGATGCACCACCATTGTTATTGTTGAAACAGCGCGCGGAGAATGTGTTATCTCCGTTAATCACCGGTTTCAGTTCAATTGTAATTTCAATTCCGGGTGTGGCGTTGCCATGTGTTCCTACTATATTGCCCT
Organism: uncultured Muribaculaceae bacterium; assembly: GCA_947175145.1. Taxonomy (GTDB): domain Bacteria; phylum Bacteroidota; class Bacteroidia; order Bacteroidales; family Muribaculaceae; genus Lepagella. The sequence continues at coordinate 9,443 of CAMWLY010000049.1, forward strand.
TGGCATCAGTAACTTCTACTCGGTCAATACTCTCCAGGGGAGTTTCGTTCATGCGCTCGGAGGGGAGTCTGAGTTTCATTTCAGCTTTCATATCACCTGTTGCATCAGGTATCAGTGAAAGGATTTCAGGAGCTGCCGGAGATTGACCTGAAGTAAGCTGAGTCACAGATACCTTGTCAATCTCAAGTGAGCTTGAACCGGCCGGGCTTGTGGCGTGAAGTGCAACATGCCAGTCTCCATCAGCATCTGCCATAAATTCAGCGCTGTAATCGTTAAAGTTAACGTCGGTAACATTGACTGTATCAAGAATTTTCTTGAATTTTGAAACATCAGTGCCGCGACCGGCCCATGCTTCAACTTTCTGGTTGCAATATGCAGGATTGTATTGCTTCTTGGCTGTAAATTCAAACTTGTAAACACTTCCCTTGTCAAGTGACAGCGGAGGCAATAATAACCAATCATCGTCATCGTTATTGTCATCGGCATCAATACGGGCATAATCTACAGTTGTATCAGAATATGTGTATGTGTAGTGATAGCGTTCCCAAGTTGAACCATCTTTATTGGCATCGATAACTGTATAAGTATCGAAGCTTGTTGATTTCCTGAAATCTTCTGAATATGGCACTTTCAGGGACTGACCGACCACAATCTTATTTGTTGTAGTTGATTCTCCCTTGATAGTTCCGTTGACCGGCTCTATCTCGTACCAATATGATTGCAATGCTTTATTATTGCTTATGGCATCGGTATAACGTGTTGTTTTAATTCCGGTCGCAATAGATACTTTGCCGGGCATACGGAACAAATTATAGCTCAGATTTTCATTGCTGAGAGTTAATCCGTGAGTGCCGGTCTGAGGTGCAACCCATGTGATTACAGCAGTTTGTTCATCAGGTTCATAGGCGCAGGACGCCTCTGTAACCTTATTGGGTATATCGAGACCGGTATAAAGAGTAACACTCACCGGAGCGCCGGCTCCTACCTCATTTGAAGCAACCACCTTGATTGTAGTTTCTCCTCCGAGTGTTACAACTTCCTTTTCTATTCTTTCTCCGGGAGTGCCGGTTCCGGTAGCTGCAACACGGTCATTATCATAAATGGTGTATTCCATTGAATCATTCATCGGATCACCATCGTATGACAATGTAGGAAGTGTGAAGCTTACGGTTCCTGAATATGATTCACCTTCAAAATTAGTTGATAGGTCAGCACAAGCCGCAGGTGCCCCATCTTGAGCTTTGGCAGGTTTGATGATCAGGTTCACCAGATAGGCATTGTCGGGAAGTTGCATAATCTTGGTTGCACTGACTTCTCCAACCTTATAATTTACTTCATACAGGTAACTTTTACCTGAAGACGATACATAGCTCCAATATAATTTCTTGGTGCGAGGATCAAAAGTCATCGAACTCGGGTTGGCAGATATGTCGGTCACACCGGTATCACCGATCAGAGTCTCACGTCCGTTGCTCTTGTTCAGAGTGTAGAGGTACCCGTCCCGATTGATTGCATATAGACGTCCATCTTCTCCGGCAGCAATCGCACAAAAATTCATCGTAATTACCGCTATCTGATTCTTTTTCGGAATGTCTGGTGTATAGTCTATTGTGCAGAGCTTTCTATCCAGAACTTCATAGTTCATGTTGAAGTTGTAGAAGATGCCATAGTTAATACCGGTTGTCGGGTCTTTTGTAACGCCGGTAGAAGAGATCAGATTTCCGTAAAGGTCACTGAGGGCTTTCTTTTTTGTACATTCGTATGTCTCCAAATCATACTCCACACTATATATAGCATAGCTTATTCCGGATGCTGAGTATGGATCATCAAATGTACGGAAATGAATACCTTTCAGTTTGCCATCTTCATACACACCCCCGCCAAGTGGAGCGGCGTAAACATCGCGTTCGGTTTGCAGACGGCGCAGTTCTCCACCGGGTACTGCGTCGAGTTCATACAGGCCTTCAGCTTGCTTTGCTACAGATGTCCATGAGTCACACTTCACAACCCCGGCAATAATCTTAGGCACATATTCAGCCGCCGTAGCTGAGATGCAGCAGGTGGCCATTAAGATGGCCGTTCCTGCAAGTGCTTTTTTCATCGTCAGATTGATGTTCATAATTATTAGTTGAATTGGTAATTGGATTACTTATTATTGTATATTTTCTTTCCCTTCTGCAATACAATGCCTTTTGTATTTCCCTTCACTCGATATCCGTTGAGATCAAAGCTATCGGCTTCAGATACTTCAGCCTCGATTTCATTGACACCGGTGTTAGCTTTTTCAAGAAGAATTTCTCTCTCTTCCGATAAATCAGGATGTTCAGATGTATGAAGAGTATAACCCTCTGCAGTTACCGAAAGAGTATATTGCTTGTCGCGTTGAACGACAGGTATCTCATATCGGCCATCGATTTCGGTTGTTGCTGAGTATTTTACATTGCCGGATTGCAGTGTTGCAACAGCATTCTCTATAGGTTCTGAAGTTTCAGCGTCGCGAACTATTCCTTTGGCAATTGTGCAGTTCTCATACAGAGCCCGCATCACCGGTAGTGACGCCGATGACATAGATTTATTTGCAAGGTTCTCTTCCGACATATCCGCCTTATATTGGCATGTGAAGCGGGAATCTGTCTCATAGTAAGAGGTCGAACCGCTTGGAGTATAAGATTTGATCTTTACTTTTAAATCTCCGCCATCGTATTTCCAGGGAGTATCAAGCGTTATTACAAGCATATCTACAGGTGAAGAAGATGAACCTCCGTAGGTAATCGAATGGGTATCTTCTGAAACGAGTGTCATTTCTGATTGAGTTTCAGCTTCTTCATTTTGGTTTGTAGATTCAAAGTATGCCTGAATTGTAGTTTCAAAATTATTGTAACCTGTATAATATCCGCGGAAAGTTATTTCAGTAATATCCGCACCAACAGGAACATCTATAAGTTCTGCAGGATATGTTGCGATTGTTTCAGAGAATACGTTGAAAGTCGAAAGAGGAGTGGAATTACTAAAGCTGTCAGGTGTGCCGATTACAGCCAGTCCACCCTCATCTTCACCTTCGATTGTAATCTTGGTCACAGGAGATTTAAACATTTGCTCACCATCACAGATTATCTCCACGTAGGCGTCAACCGGTGACTGAGTGGCTTTATACGGAGTATAGGTTAGATTATAACCTTTCTCGGCTCCTGCAATTGTAAATTCAGAGTTGTTGGCCTCAAGAGCCTCGCCTTCGGCTTCTGCTACGCATTCTCCATCGACAATAAGCCTTACACTATAACTTTCAGCAGCATACGGTGTTGTATTGACATTGCGGACTACCGCCTTAGCTGTTAACTCAGAGTTGGCAATACCAAATTCAGGAATCTCGGTATTTGTCAAGTACAGATCTTTCATTTGGTTAAGCTGCACATTGATGGTGAGATTATCTGCTAATTCACCGACCGGTTCTGAATAAGAGAAGTAACCGGGAGCATTTACGGTGAGAATGTAATCATTTGATGATTTCTTCAATTCAGTTGTGTAACCGCCATCTTCTGCAGATACTGCGTAATATTCCACATTGCCTTGGTGCACAGTTATTTCAGCGCCGGATACAGGCTCAGAAGTAGTCGCATCTGTTATAGTACCGCTTATTGTTGTTGGATTTGATACTATGGATACAAATGCTACCGGGAGATCGGCAACGTATAAAGATGTTGTAGGTCTGTCAGTTGATTCGTAATCATATTTCGCACTTCCGGCTTTGGAATCGGTATACCAGTTGTAACCACTTACGGTTTTGGTCATCGATCCTTTAATTCGAATGCGAATGTCACCACCTGTGTACACAAATGGAGTGTCAGATAAGTCAATAACCAGACCCTCCTCTCCTTGCACTGCAGGGAATGTCCATTCGAATTCTTTGGTAGGCTCTTCAGTAGGATCACTCCAGCTTGACGGAAGAGTGATGTGTTCGCTGTTTTCAATCCATACCTTCAAGTTTCCGGTAGCTGTGCCGGAGGATTTTGCTTTAAAGGCTATACGGTTGATGTTGGCACCATTTTCAAGACCAATCTTGTCTGCACTATAAAGCATATCTGCCCAATTGTATTTCCCATTAACCTGGACCGGACAGCGGTTCTGAGTAGAAGAGGTCATATTACCAATCTCCACTTCGCTCCTCATAACTTCTTCGGAAATGGTGATGGTTGATGGTGCTGTTTCTACAATCACATCTCCGACTTCAGAGGTGATTTGAACCAGTATTGGAAGGTCTTGACCGGCGTGATGAGGAGTATAACTGAACTCCAGAGTCTTTGTTTCACCCGTTGAAACAGCAGAGGCTTCAGCTTTGCATATATTAACTCCGCCAATCAAAAGATTCGCGGTGTAACTTCCCGCTTCAATGTGAGCTCCAACATTCCTGAAACTTATTGAAGCTTGCATTGAACTGTTTACTTCGCCTGATGCCGGCAGTTGGGAATCAGTTAATATAATATCAAACGGCACATCTACTTTCTCAAGGCCTGCAATTTCCTCGATTGCAATGTAATCACAAAGCAAACCATAATACCAGTCTCCTGCTTCATCAATGGTTGCTTCCACAAGTGTCATAGTGCTGGTAAGATTTGCCACATCGAGTTCGGCAACTTCTGACCATACTTTGCGGTCAGATGATTTGGTAAGTGTAAATTTGGGAGTATAATAGGCGCTGCTTCCATTTTTCGATACTTTAAATGTTAACTTATCTCCCGCTTCGCTGTGAAGTTTGGGTGTGATAAGTCTGCTTGCATCGTTTGTATTGACCTGGATTTGAGCTCTTCCGTTGGTAAACGACCAACCCGTGCCTTCGGTGACCATATCGGCAGGAAGTTTATTGGATTCAAAGTCCTCATACCATTTAGCAGGATCCAGAGCGTATCCCATTAGGTTGAGAGTAAACGTGTCAATATCGTCTGCAGTAAATGTCACATTACCTGTGCGTGCTCCAAGTGGTTCGGTAGTCATGCTGATTACCAATGGAATATGTGTGCCACCCGCCACAATTGCCACCTCTGCAGGGTCTGTTGTAAATCCTTCTGTAGTGCTAATGTTGAGATTGAGGGGTGCGGTACCATCATTGTATATCCAATAAGTGCGTGAAGCACCGGTTGAGGTAGAACCGAAATCTAATGTTGATCCGGTGGATACATTGTAATAACTGCTGGAGGTCTCGGAACTTCTCAACTTGAACTCAGCATGCCAGGGCACAATTGTAACCTTTTGCCAATCGTAACTGTTGCTGATATCCTCGTAGAGGCGGAAAGTCACTACTCCATTTATACTATTGCCATCAAGTGGGAATGTAAATAATTCCTCAATTGTTTCTCCACATGCCACAGCTGTTTGTATTGGCAGAGACGCCAATTCGGTAGTTCCATCTGTAAGAGTTACTGTATATCCTTCATCTCCGGGATTGAAATCCACTTCTCCGGTGTTTTGAAGTGTAACCTTGAATGTCAGAGAGAACTGATTTCCTTCAGGTAATGCTATTGTGATATTAGAACCACTTCCGGTAAACGCCGGAGATGATTCATTTAGCCCCATGTTAATCTTCAGACTGCGTACATAATTGATGTCGGCAGATGTTGCGCGAAAATCATCAATATATATATTGTGGCCACGAATACCAATTCGTTCTCCCGGCTCTATATTAGAAAACCCGACAGCCTGAAATTCATCAGTGTTTAATGCAGGATTGATATCAGGTATTATTTCTGTGCTTTTGGTAAATTTGCCATTGCTTTCCGACACTTTATAAAACTTGATAGTACCTTCATCTGTTGCGAGTTTGACATTGACAGTAACTTCGCCCGAACAAATCGGTGATACAAGAAAGTCATCGTAGGCGGGTGCATTGGGATAACTCTGCATAACTTTGAGAGAGTATCCCGAAGTCTCCTCGGTAGCGGTATAAGTGCCCCGATAGTAACTTGAATAGTATTGGTGTCCCCAACCCTTGGGCTTAAACCCTACGATGGTGGGATCCACATCGTCAAATGTCTCATGATATGGAGAAATAATCTCCGCATATCCTGTGAGCATTGAACTCAGAGCAATTACTGAGCACACAATGATTCGCTGTAGAATTTGCTTCATGTGTTAGAGGTTTATATAAATA
>CAMWLY010000050.1 GCA_947175145.1 uncultured Muribaculaceae bacterium
CGCGGGATGCGCCTACTAGTGCGAGTCTGAAGTCTTTCTTTACATTTCCTAAATGATAATTCTTGCCGGCAATCCAGTCGAGCACGATTTTTTCGGCGTTGGCCGATGTCATATCATCAATTCCTTCGAGCACACCGATTAACTCCTCCATGATGCGGGGAGTGTCGGCACTCCAGCGTTTGCGCACATCCTTGGCGGCATATTCCTCGGGTGCTACAAAGAAGAAGTCTGCCTGTGTCCATAAGTCGGGCACAAGATCCGCACGACCTTTGACCATGCCCAGGGCGTCGGCTATATATTCATCGTCAAAGCCTGTGATCCCTTTCTCCTCAAGGATAGGCTTGAATAACTCGGCGAGTCGAGCGTTGTCGGTTTTGCCGAGATACTCATGGTTGAACCATAAGCCTTTTTTATAGTCGAATTTGGCACCGGATTTCGAACAGTGTTCAAACGAGAACTTGGCGATAAGCTGATCCATATCCATAAGTTCGGAATCATCGCCGGGATTCCACCCGAGCAGTGCGAGGAAATTCACCACAGCTTCGGGCAGGTAGCCACGTTCGCGGTAACCGGAACTTATTTCTCCCGATTTGGGGTCATGCCATTCGAGAGGGAATACCGGGAATCCGAGTTTGTCGCCGTCGCGTTTTGAAAGTTTGCCATTTCCCACAGGTTTGAGCAGCAGCGGCAGGTGTACAAATTCGGGCATTGTGTCGGTCCAGCCGAATGCTTCATACAGCAATACGTGCAGAGGTGCCGAGGGGAGCCATTCCTCACCGCGGATCACATGCGATACTTCCATGAGATGGTCATCGACTATATTGGCCAGATGATATGTGGGGAGATCATCGGCAGATTTATAGAGCACTTTGTCATCAAGAATAGATGAGTTTATCACCACTTCGCCACGTATGAGGTCGTTGACCTTGACTTCGCGGCCCGGTTCTATAAGGAATCTGACCACATACTGATCTCCACGATCTATACGGGCCTTGACCTCTTCGGCCGGCAGTGTCAGTGAGTTTGTCATGCTCATGCGTGTGGAGGCATCATACTGGAAATTCGGATGCTCGGCGCGTGCCGCTTCAAGAGCTTCGGGAGTGTCAAAAGCTATATATGCCCGCCCTGCGTCAATGAGCTGCTTTACGTGGCGGCGATATATGTCGCGGCGTTCCGATTGCTTGTAGGGTCCGTAGTCTCCACCTTCGCGCACACCTTCATCAATCTTGATGCCGAGCCATGACAGTGACTCGTTGATATATTCTTCGGCTCCGGGCACAAACCTGCGTGAATCGGTGTCTTCAATGCGAAGTATCATGTCGCCGCCGTTTGCTCGGGCAAATATATAATTATAAAGTGCGGTGCGCACACCGCCGATATGCAGCGGGCCGGTGGGCGATGGCGCGAATCTAACTCTGACTTTGCGTTCCATTTTCTATATTTTTTTGCAAAATTACAATTTTATTCCGGATTCCGTGTGTGTAACTGTGTCAATCAATCGTTATATTTGCATAGATGAAGCTTAAAAGGTTCATACCGAAGCGTCCCCGCAAGGATTTGCTGGTTTCGGGTGCGTTTTTGGGGGTGTGTCTGCTACTTGTGGGCACAGCCTTGTGGGCGTGGCATGAATATATGTCGACTCCTCCATACGTAGACTCCGAACGGTTTCCGGTGCGCGGTTTCGATTTGTCTGCCCACAATGGTTTCGCCAATCTCAATGCTGCGGCTGAAGCCGGGTATCAGTTTGTGTTTCTCAAGGCTTCGGAGGGTGTGGATTTTCGCGATGAAAATTTCGCATTGAATTATCAGAAGGCTCTTCATGCAGGTCTTAAGGTGGGTGCGTATCACTTCTTCAGATTTGACCGCGATGGAGTGGAGCAAGCCAAAAATCTGCTTCGTGTTGTGGCAAGCCGACCTCTGTCGCTCGGACTGGTGCTCGATGTCGAGGAGGCAGGCAATGCCCCGGGTATTCCGGCCGACAGTGTGAAAAACCGCCTTGCCCTTATGGTGGAGTATCTCAATCTCAGGGGCCACAGGGTGATGTTTTATTCCAATCGGGCAGGTTATGAGAAATTCTTGCTCCCCGAGTTCGAGGGTATGCCTCTCTGGATTTGCAGTTTTAATGATGATAATGCCAATCGTGATGATTGGACTTTCTGGCAGTTCGATCACCATGGCCGAGTGCCCGGGGTGAGGGGAGATGTGGATCTGAATACCTTTGTGGGCTCCCGTCGCGATTGGGAGGAGTTTACAAAGTAGATGCTCCGTGAGGGTGTTGACAGCGTGAAGAATAATTAAATTCTGTTATAAAACATGTTGTTCAGCATATTTGCTTTGTGGCTTGTATAATTTTTGCCAAATTTGTATCCGAAACAGAATTTTTTGCTCTTAGATTGCTATGGTTTCAGTGGTAGATGCCTTGGTAATCGGCTATCCGTGAGGACGTAAGATAAAAATTATATGAGACATTCTTCTGTTAACCGACTCGATTTTATCAACCTTACTATAACAACTTTTTATTCACATGAAAAAGCTTAACGCAATTGTGGCGGCCTGCGGATTTGCAGCTGCCGCTCTTAATGCGAATGCGGCCGCTTTTCAGGGAGTGCGTTCGGATTTCCGCGATGAGACTATCTACTTCGCGATGACCACCCGCTTCTATGACGGTGACCCCAAAAACAATGTGCTTTGCTGGGATTTGCAGGATTTGCAGATAGCAAACAATGACCCATGTTGGCGTGGTGATTTCAAAGGCCTTATCGATAAACTCGATTACATCAAGGCCCTCGGTTTCACCGCAATTTGGATTACCCCGGTTGTGCAGAATGCTTCCGGCTATGATTATCACGGATACCACGCTATGGATTTCTCAAAGGTGGATCTGCGCTATGAGAGCCATAAGTCTTGGGGTAGCTCTGAAGATGTGACTCTGCAGTCTCTTATTGACGCTGCTCACAAAAAGGGATTGAAGATTGTGCTTGATGTGGTGCTTCAGCATACCGGCAATTTCGGTGAAAATAAGCTTAATCATCTCTTCACCCGTGACCAGCGAATTTCCAATCAGGCTACTCCGGCCGGTTCGCTGATTCCTGATGGCGACAAGTTCCCCGCCAATTATTTCGAACTCGAAGGCAAGGAACAATATAATTTGCGTTGGAAATACTTCAAAAATCCCCAGTATGAACCCAACAACTATTATCATCACTATGGCACAGGCTGGAACTGGGACCTTCCAAACCGCTGGTGGGGTCAGATAGCGGGTGACTGTGTGGACCTCAATACCGAAAATGACTATGTGGCTAATTATATCGTGGAGTGCTACGGTAACTTTATCCGCATGGGTATCGACGGTTTCCGCGTGGATACTTCCGGTCATATCGCACCTCTGACTTTCAACAAGCAGTTTACTCCCAAGTTCCTGGCAATAGCCGAGGAGCCCGAAGTTAAGAAAAAGCGTCTTAACGGCTGCCCCTTCTTCATGTTTGGTGAGGTTTGTCAGCGCTTCCAGGGTTCTGTGGTTTATCGTGATCAGCCAAACCTGTCAAGCTATTTCTATACCTGGAAATCGGACCAGGCTCTTTTGAACGAGTACAACGGCTCTCCGGAATGGTGGCGTCAGCAGAATCTGCCTGAAGGTCATGACACCCCGGTCGGACCTATGGCTGTCTGCGAAAAGGATACCAAGGATAAGCCGACAAGCAACAATGCTTTCCTGGTAAATGGTCAGTGGCATGAACCCGACTATTCTCAATATTCTGGTTTCTCAGTGATCGACTTCCCGGTGCACTACTCTTTCAATAATGTAGGCAACGTGATTGGCCTTATCAAAGATGGCGATAAGAAATATAATGATGCCTCATATAATGTGGTATATGTAGACTCTCATGACTATGGCCCCGGTCCCAACGACGGAACCCGATTCAACGGTGGTACCGCACAGTGGGCTGAGAACCTCTCTTTCATGTTTACCATGCGCGGTATCCCCTGTATCTATTATGGTTCGGAGGTTGAGTTCCAGGCCGGTAAGAAGGTTGATAACTATGGCGACCCGATGAAAGATGGCGGCCGTGCATATTTCGGTGCATATCTTGAGGGTAAGGTTGAGGCTTCAGATTTCGGTGAATTCACCGCATCCGGCAATGTAGCCAAGACACTCGATGGCGACCTCGCTCAGCATATCCGTCGCTTGAATCAGATTCGTGCAGCTGTGCCGGCTCTACGCAAAGGTCAGTACACATTCGATGGCTGTTCTGCCAATGGCGGTTGGGCTTTCAAACGTGCTTACAAAAATGAAAGCTATGCACTCGTAGCCGTAAATGGCGGTGCAACATTCACAGGCGTACCCGCCGGTACTTATGTAGATGTAGTGACAGGCACTGAATACACCCCCGCCGGTGGTAAAATAACAGTTGATGCTCCCAAAACCAAAGGTCAGCTCCGCGTGCTCGTAAAAGATTGGCCCAAGGGTAAAATCGTAGGTGAGCATGGTAAGTTCATCTATGCCACTTCTCCGGTGAATCATGGTGGCAATCCTAAGTTTACTGACCCCGGCACAACTGTATATTACAAGCCCGATGATGTGGTGGATCATGCGAAAGTGACTTTCTCTCCTGATGGAGGTTCATTTAAGACCGAAAAACTTACTGTGACAGCTACTCTCAATTCTGAGGCTACTACCGGTTGGTTCAAGGTCGGCAATCAGGCACAGGTTACTCTCACTCCCGGAAAGCCAAGTCAGTTCACAATCGGCGATGGCATGAGCTATGGCCAGAGCGTAACCGTGACTTGGAGCGCTACCGGCACAGATGGTAAGGCCTATACCGGTTCTGCTTCTTACAAAAAGGTTGACCCCAATGCAGCTATTACAGTATATGTAACTGGTATGAATGGTGCGGATATCGCCGGAACTAATGTGCATGCATGGACTTCAACCGGTGATATTACGAAGTGGCCCGGTCGTGCGCTTACACAGACCCAGGTGTTTGAAGGCAAGACTTTCTACTACACAAGCTTCGATGATTGCAGTTCTGTAAATATTATATTTAACCGTGGTGGTTCGCAGACTGCCGATATTACAGGTATCGATTCGGATACATTCTTTGAATATGATGGTGGTTCAAACTTCAAGAAAATCACTGTTAATCAGGGCCCGCAGGCTCCGCGCGTATCAGCTAATCCCGCAAGCGGAACCAAGTTTAACTCACCCATCAAGGTGACGCTGACTGCATCGCCCGCCACTACTATCTATTACACTCTCAACGGTCAGCCGGCTTCGGCTTCAAGCACCGTTTACTCCGGTCCGATCACCATCAGCAACACCACTACCATCAATACCTACGTAAAGAATGAAGTTGGTGAGAACCGTCAGTCATTTGTCTATACTTACGTAGACACTCCCATAGTCGAGTCAATCAATGTATATTATGAGGATTCTGATAACTGGGGTAACGTTAACGCTTATTGCTGGGACGACAATCACCAGGAGGGTAGCGCATTCAGCGGCAAATGGCCGGGTAAAAACCTCGCTGAGCGTGTGCAGTGGCAAGGCAAGAACCTCTTCAAGTACTCTTTCGTGCCGAGTGAGGAACTTAAGAATGCCAAGATTATCTTCAATGGTAATGGTGCACAGACCGAGGACTTCGATCTCATCAACAATGCGATCTATAACAGGAGTGGTAAAATCGGTGAGATGGCATCTGCTGTCGACAATCTGACTTCAACCGAACTTAAGGTTTATGGTCACCATGGTACTCTTGTGATTGAAGCAGAGTGTGATTGTGTGGTAGCTGTAGCTGCTCTCAACGGCACAGTGCGTATGCTCGATGTCAAGGAGGGTGCCAACTACTTCGAATTGCCCAAGGGCTTCTATATCGCTGCAGGCAAGAAGGTAATCCTCTGATTTCTCTGAATTGGAATTAGATAAAATTGTCCATGAGGGGAAGCGGTCAATCGCCGCTTCCCCTCATTAGATTTCAGATTTGAGATAGTATTATCATAGCTAACATTGCTATAGTAGATATTAAAGTTATCCTCAATTGGCTTATGTGCCATGGCGCTTCCCCATCTTTCACTCAAATATATGTCTGGAATCTGTAATAATTTGCCAAATAAGTATTATCTTTGCAGATTGAGAGATGGCGCTTGAATATTTCATCACTATAATTTATTTTCTCGCTAATTCTCGAATTCTTTGCAAAAGAATCTACAATACTTTTTAATCTTACCATATCATGACTCAATTTTTTCGCAAAGGCTTGATCGGAGCCGCTCTGTGCGCTGCTGCTTTCAGCTTTTCAACCCCGGCCAATGCAGTTGGCTGGCCCGCAAATCACCAGGGTGTGATGCTTCAGGGTTTCTATTGGGATTCCTATACTGATACAAAGTGGAAAAATCTTGAAGCGCAGGCCGATGAACTTTCCAAGTATTTCAATCTGATCTGGATTCCCAACTCAGGCTATTGCGGTGGCGGTAACAACATGGGATACATGCCCCAGTATTGGTTTACTAACCATAAGTCAAGTTTCGGCACTGAAGCTGAGCTGCTTTCCATGATTGATACTTATAAGAAGAAAGGCACCGGCTTTATAGCCGACTGTGTGATCAATCACCGCAACGGTGTAACCAACTGGTATAATTTCCCCAAAGAGGAGTGGAACGGCAAAACCTGGCAGATTGGCCTGGAGGGTATCTGTGCCAACGATGAGATGGCATACGCCTCAGGTCAGCCAAAACCCACAGGTGCCAACGATACAGGTGAAAATTTCGATGGTTGCCGCGACCTCGACCACACCAACGCCAATGTGCAGGATAACTGCAAGAACTACGTGAAATGCCTTCAGGAGAAGTATGGTTATGTAGGCATGCGCTATGACATGGTCAAAGGTTATGGCGGTCAGTACACCAAGATTTATAACCAGTATGCCAATGTTAAATACTCGGTTGGTGAGTATTTCGACGGCAATTATGATAAAGTAAAAGGCTGGATCGAGGCAACCGGTAAAACTTCTGCAGCATTTGACTTCCCTTGCAAATATGCTATGAATGAAGCTTGGGCAAGCAATGATATGCGCAAGCTCGTGTGGAAGGCAAATGGTACCACCGACCAGCCCGCCGGCATGATTCACTGCGGTTATCAGCAGTATGCAGTGACTTTTGTGGATAATCATGACACTTATCGCGATGGTTCCAAGTTTACCGGTAATGAACTCGCTGCTAATGCCTTTATTCTTATGAGCCCGGGTACCCCATGTGTGTTCCTGCCTCACTATAAGAAATATAAAGCTGCAATACAGAAGCTTATCGAGATTCGCAATGCTGCCGGCCTGCATAACCTCTCACCGGTCACTGTGCTCAAGACTACACAGGATTGCTATATGGCCGAAGTTACCGGCACCAAAGGTAAAGTAGTGGTTAAAATCGGTGGCAGCATGGATTCACCTTCAGGTTATTCAAATTCGGATATCAAGGCCAAAGGCGATGGATATTGCGTATGGAGCAAAGTGAATGTGCAGGGTGGTGGCGACACACCGATAGTAGGCGGTGATGAAACTCCTGCCAAGCTCTATCTGCTCGGTAATGTGAAGGGCGCTCAGTGGTCTACTTCCGCAAGCCCTGCCATGACCAAAAGCGGTGACAAATTTACAATTAATGTAACTCTTGAAGCTGCTCAGGGTGAAACTCGCTGCTATTTCAACCTCGCTGATGCACTGGGTGCTGATTGGGACGAACTCAATGCAACTGCAAACCGCTATGGTTCTACAACCGAGGGTGAGCCTTTGAGTAATAATTCAAGCGCTGCGATGGTGAAATATGCCAACAATGTCGATGCTTCAGGTTGCCTGAGCTGGACTTTGGCTCCCGGCACCTACACCATTACCGCCGACTTCAAGAGCATGAAAATTTCTGTTGGCAATGGTTCTTCAGAGGATCCGATTACTCCGACTCCCAATCTGCCCGAGGAGTTCTATGTGATAGGCGAGGTCAACGGCAATGACTGGGCGTGCGATAATGGTGTCAAGATGAATAAGACCTCTAATGGCTTCACCGCTACCATTGATGTGCAGGGTAAAGCCGGCACAGGTTACTTCTCATTTACTAAAGGTCTGGCATCGAGCTGGGACGCTCTGAACACCGTAGGCCGTTTTGCTCCGGCTGCTGACACAGAGCTTGTGCCCGATGGTCCGGCTGCTTCATTCGGTCAGGTATATGTCGATCATAAGGCTTTCTATGTGGCCGATGGCAAATATGATCTCACTGTGGACTGGGGTGCTAAAACAGCAAGTATCAAGAAATCCGGCACTTCGGCAATCGAATCTGTAGAGATTGATGATATGCAGCCGGTATTCTTTAATCTGCAGGGTCAGAAGGTTGAGAATCCTCAGGGTGGAGTATTTATCAAGGTAACAGGTAAGACTGCCGCCAAGGTGCGCATGTAATAAGCTTTTCATATCCGGAGGCCGATAATAAGCGTCGGCTTCCGGAATTTTATTTGCAATACCCGATATTTTCGATTAAATTTGCTAATCGAATGCGATAGTAGCTCAGTTGGTAGAGCATCAGCTTCCCAAGCTGAGGGTCGCGGGTTCGAACCCCGTTTATCGCTCCCGGAAAATTAAAAGTTCGCATAAGAATTTTCTCTTATGCGGACTTTTTTCTATTATGCGTTGTTAATAAATATATATGGGTGCAAATACCCCTTATTTCAGACCGAAATTAATTATAGATTACGATAGAATGAATACTAATGACTCTATTATGACCGCTGATCCTATGTCTGCATTCGAAGCAAAACATGCAGAGGATTCGGCTCAGAATACTAATGATATAAATACCGCCGAGACAGGTGAAATGCCGGTGGTCAACGAACCCTCAGCTTCTGACAACCGCACATTTGCTGACCTCGGAGTTGCCCCGGAGCTGCTTAAGGCCATAGCCGATATGGGGTTCGAACACCCGATGCCGATTCAGGAAATGGTTATACCTCATCTGCTTGCCAAAGATGGCGATGTGGTCGGACTGGCACAAACCGGCACAGGAAAAACAGCAGCGTTCGGCCTGCCGCTACTGCAGCGTATTGATACCAAACGCAGTGTGCCACAGGCGCTCATAATCGCCCCCACCCGCGAATTATGTCTGCAGATAGCCGGCGATTTGGCAGACTTCTCAAAATATATCGATGATTTAAAGGTGCTTCCGGTCTATGGCGGCTCGAGCATTGATTCTCAGATTCGTGCGCTGAAAAATGGCGTGCAGGTGATAGTGGCTACACCGGGCCGACTCATTGACTTGATAAAGAGGGGAGTGGTGAAACTCGATGATGTGCACACCGTGATTCTCGACGAAGCTGATGAGATGCTCAATATGGGTTTTCTCGATGATATTAATGAGATATTGTCGCATGTGCCCGAACAGAGGAAAATGCTGATGTTTTCTGCAACGATGCCTAAGGAAATCGCCGGTATCGCCAAACGGTTCATGCACGATCCGGTGGAGTTTGTGGCCGGTAACCGCAATGAAGGCACCAAAAATGTAAGGCATATCTACTACATGGTCAAGGCTCACGACAAGTATCTTGCGCTTAAACGTGTGGTGGATAATTCTCCCGATATTTATGGTATTGTGTTCTGTCGCACCAAGAAGGAAACTCAGGATATCGCCGACAAACTGATAGCCGATGGTTATAATGCGGATTGCCTGCATGGTGATTTGGGTCAGGCGCAGAGGGATCTGGCTATGAAGAAATTTCGCGACCATGTGACTCAACTTCTTGTGGCAACCGATGTGGCCGCCCGCGGACTTGATGTAGATGATCTGACCCATGTGATTAATTACGGTCTGCCTGATGATGTGGCTGTATATACTCACCGCTCCGGACGAACCGGGCGTGCTAACAAGACAGGTGTGTCGGTGGCTATCATTCATGTCAAGGAGAAAAGCAAGATTCGCCAGATTGAGAAGATTCTGGGTCGTGAATTCGAATACCGTAAGGTGCCTACTCCCGAACATATCATAGAAAAGCAATTATATAATCTCGCTGACCGACTCGAGAGAGTGGAGGTCAACGAGAGTGAAATCGATAAGTATCTGCCGGGAGTGCGCAAAAAATTGGAATGGCTCTCCGAAGAGGATTTGCTTAAAAGAGTCCTCTCGCTGGAATTTAACCGTCTGCTGGCTTATTATCAGAATATGCCCGATATTGACCTCAATGAGAGTGACCGACGCGATAAACGCGAAAGCAAGCGCAGAAATGATGGTGATAAAGACCGCCGCGCCGCCGAGCGTGGCTATGAGCGTCTGATGGTCAATATAGGCAAAGCTGCCGGATTTTTCCCCGGTAATCTGATGGAGCTGGTAAATAGGAATGTGGCCGGCCCGAAACCGGAAATCGGTCGCATAGACCTGATGCCGGGTTATACGCTGTTTGATGTGCGCAAGTCGGATGCGCGCAGGGTACTCGATGCGTTGAAACATGCGGAGTTCTTCGGCGATAAAATTCATGCCGAAGTGGCTGATCCGGATGCTGATTATGCATCGGAAGCTCCGAGAAGAAGCGGTAAGGATTTCCGCAAGGATTCCAAGCGCGGTGGCTCCAAGGAGGGGAAAGCCTCTAAAGATAAGAAGGGGGAGAAAGGAAAGAAAGATAAAAAGAAGTCTCACGGCAACTACGAGAAATTTTATAAGAAATAAGGAAATGAAGCGCATCATAATATTGATCATGGCTCTTGTGCCGATATTTTTCGGAGCAAAAGCAGCTACCAAGGTGGCCGAAGATACTATCACGGCCCGCAGGGCTTTTGTGGAACTACCGTCGGAGGTGCTTGAATTGCTAAATTCGACGATGCGTCAGAATATGCTTTCATGGTATGACAATGATTCAATCGCTCCGATAGTCAATGCCATGGAGGGCGTGTCGAGTCTGGTGCCACCGGTAACCCGGGATTATCTGCAGGTGCAGGTTACTCCGGTGTCGCGCATGACACTGCGGATACTTCCCCGCAAAGGTAAGCTGCCGATGGTAATGACCGTTTACACCTTGGGCGATTCGCTGCAGGCCAAGGATTCCGATGTGAGATTCTATGACGAAAATATGACTCTGCAACCCCGCAATAAGCATCTGAAGCCGCTCTCTACAATCGACTTCCTTGACACCGGGGATATGAAGCGAGAGGAGAGGGATAAGCTGCTTGATCTGATACCGTTTCCTATGGTGGAATATAGTGTTGGACCGGAGTCTACTGATCTAAAAGCTTCACTGACCGCAGGTGAGTATCTCGGTCAGGAAGATTTCAAGAAAATCGAACCCTATCTCAGGCCTGAGCGGATTTTACGATGGAATGGTCATAAATATGAGCTCTTGAAAGATTAAGGCCATAAAAAGATAAAAAAGATATTTGCGCGGTAGTCTCTGATAACGGATTTTTTGCTAATTTTGTAAAAAAGACCGCGACATGACTATGAGTGAGAATTCTGTTAAGGTTGATGGGCTTAAATTTGTGCCCTATCTGACCCGTGAGCGTATCGATGCAGAGGTAAAACGTGTGGCCTCGGAAATACATCGTGACCTGAAAGGTAAGAAACCTTTGTTTCTGTGCGTGCTCAATGGAGCTGTCATTTTCGCTGCAGACCTGCTGCGCGAGGTGGGTATAGATGATGCGAAGATCAACTTCGTGCGCTATGCAAGTTATGAGGGCACCAACTCCACAGGTAAGGTTAAGGAAATCATGGGTCTGACCGAGGATATCGAAGGCATGGATGTCGTGATTGTCGAGGATATCGTAGATACCGGCCTGACTGCTTCCATGATGGTGGCCGATCTGAAAAAGCGTAAACCCCGCTCTCTCAGATTCGCAACTTTGCTCAATAAACCCGAAAGCAGCAAAACCGGTTTCATGCCCGATTATGTAGCTTTTGAAATACCACCTAAGTTCATAATCGGTTATGGCCTTGACCTTGATGGTAAAGCCCGCAATCTCAAGGATATCTATGTGATTGCGGAAGATTGACCTTTTGCTTCGTAAAAATCGCTCTGTTGAAATGCTGAATATAGTATTATTCGGTGCCCCCGGCAGCGGAAAGGGGACACAAAGTGCGCGCCTGATTGATGAGTATAAGCTGTATCATATCTCTACAGGAGAATTGCTGCGTGATCATATTCGCCGCGGCACAGAACTCGGTAAAACCGCCGATAAATATATTTCACAAGGTCAGCTGATTCCGGACCAGCTGATGATCGATATACTCGATGATGTGCTCGAAAAGGAAGCCGCCGGTAAAAATGGCGTGGTGTTCGATGGTTTCCCACGCACTATCCCTCAGGCTGAAGCACTCTCCGAGCTGCTGCGCAAACGCGGCACAGACCTGCACGCGGTCGTGGGTCTTGAGGTGCCTGAAGATGAGTTGGTGAACCGTATGCTCGAACGAGGTAAACAGACCGGTAGGGCCGACGATAATATCGAAACTATCAAAAGGAGACTCGATGTGTATCATAACCAGACCCTACCTCTTAAAGATTATTATACCGACAAGGGTAAATATCTTAAAATCAACGGGTCGGGCATAGTCGATGAGATTTTCCAGGATATCGCTAATCAGCTTGAAGATAAAACCGGAGTCAAACGGCGTAAGAAAAAGTAATTCTGTGTTTCCGGCTCACTCTTGTCCGGAAATATATAAGAATATATCATCAGAAAGCGTTTATTCCCTATGGACTTAAGGGGAAAAAACGCTTTCTTTATATTGATAATGGTGGTTTTACTGGTCGCTACAGGCTGTAAAACCCCAAAACTCAACACTGCCAACGAACAGTTTGCCCGCGGTGAGTATAATGACGCCTCAAAGACTTACAGGGCTGTCTATAATAAGTTGAATCCGCGCGAAAATCGCGAACTGCGAGGGCAAGTGGCCTATCAGCTCGCCACCTGCTACCGCAAGCTGAATATGGCTGCCAGGGCATCAGCTGCATACCAGAATGCCATACGCTATGAGTATCCGGATTCCACGGCTTGGTATTATCTGGGTCGCTCGCTGCAGATGGAGGGGAAATATCAACCCGCTATCGATGCATATCGCGAGTATCTGAATCTTGACCCCGACGACAAACTTGCCAAGGAGGGTATCCGCGGCTGTCAGATGGCTCTGCGTGCCCGCAATGAGAAAAAAACACGCTATAAGGTTTCGCAAGCCAAACTGTTTAATTCCCGTAGGGCGGATTTCGCTCCTATGTATCTCGGAGCTGATTTTAATACGCTCTACTTCACTTCGAGCAATGAGAAAGCCACCGGTACTGACAAGTCTGAAATTACCGGCATGAAGCGTTCCGATATTTTCTATTCGACCAAGGATGAAAAAGGTCAGTGGCAGCGTCCGGAACCGGCTCAGGGTGAACTGAACTCAGCATTCGATGAAGGAATCGTATCCTTCTCTCCCGATGGACAGACCATGTATCTGACTATGGCACGCCGTGCTGCCGATGCCAACACTTCGGTCGAGATTTACACTTCTCGCCGCAGCGATGCATCCTGGAGCGCTCCCCAGAAGTTTGAAATTACCGCTGATACAATTTCAGCAGTAGGTCACCCGGCGGTTTCTCCCGATGGCACATACCTCTATTTCGCATCCGATATGCCCGGAGGTTACGGAGGTAAGGATATCTGGCGAATTAACCTGAAGGATAGGGTGGGCTCGCTTGAAAATCTCGGTGAACAGATAAATACTTCGGGCGATGAGATGTTTCCATACGTGCGCACCGATTCGCTGCTGTATTTCGCAAGTGATGGTCACCCCGGTTTCGGTGGACTGGATCTCTTTACAGCACGCTTGAATTCTACAGGAGATCGCTGGAGCATTGACAATATGGGACTGCCGATGAATAGCCAGGGTGATGATTTCGGCATAACGTTTGGCGAAGGTGAAACAGGTTTTTTCAGCTCTAACCGGGGTGATGCGCGAGGTTATGACCATATATTCGCTTTCGATAAACCTGAAATTAAGGTCACAATATCAGGTTGGGTGCTCGACCGCGATGAAGTGCCGGTACCCGGTGCTATAATACGCATAGTAGGCGATGACGGCTCCAATCAGAAAGAAGTGGCTCGCGATGACGGTTCCTTCAAATTCAATCTCGAAAGGGGAGTGAAATATGTGATGCTCGCCGGAGCGAAAGGATATCTCAATGTAAAGCAAGAATTTGAGTCCGATACCGAGGAGGAAGATGCCGATTATGCCATCGACTTCATACTCGCTGCAATCCATAAACCACAGGTAGTCGAAAATATATTCTATGATTTCGACCGCGCAACCCTGAGACCTGAATCCAAGACCGCTCTCGATGAACTCGCCACAGTATTGCGCGACAACCCCAACGTTACGATTGAGATGGGCTCACACACAGACCGTGTCGGAACTGAGGAATATAATCTTGACCTGAGCGACCGCAGAGCCAAGAGTGTAGTAGACTATCTCGTCAGCGCCGGAATTCAGCCTGATCGCCTGTCGTGGAAAGGCTACGGGGAGTCTGTGCCGAAGACCGTAACACCGCGTATCAATAGAGAATATCCTCAATTTGAGGTAGGCACAGTGCTTAATGAAGAATTTATATATACCCTCGGCGATGAAGACCGGGAAGCGGCCGACCAGATAAACCGACGCACTGAATTTCAGGTCACATCTACAGATTATTCTGATTTTTAACTTCTCAACCTTTTTAGACACATGGCGTTATAATTATAGATTAATAATTATGTTCAGCCATGAAAATCAGCAATACTATCCCCGATCAATTCGAGGGTAATGAAGCCTATATGAATATAGTGCAGCGTGTGAGTGTGAGGCGGTTCACCGAAGAAGCTGTAACAGATGACCAGCTTTCCGCGATACTTCATGCAGCCATGAGCGCTCCCTCCGGAGTCAACCGGCAGCCCTGGGAATTCGTAGTGATAGATGACAAAAGACTGCTCCAGGAGCTCAGCGAGGCATTGCCATACGCCAAGATGGTGTCGCAGGCCGGAGTGGCACTAATAGTCAGCGGAAACCGCAATCGCTTTCTTGAAGGTGAAGATAGTGAGCTCTGGCAACAGGATCTCTCGGCAGTCTCGGAAAACATTCTGCTTGCCTCTCATGCCATAGGTCTTGGCGGTGTGTGGACCTGTATCTTTCCCCATGAAGAGCGAATAGCGCCCGTGCGCAAGATTCTCGAGATTCCGGATGCGTTGATACCCTTTAATCTGATACCGATAGGTTATCCCAAAGCCGACCATGCGCCCATAAATAAATGGAATCCGGATAGGATACATTTCAATAGTTTCAGAGAAGAATAGAGCATGCCGGGAAGTGATTAGGCACTACGTTAATGTAATCTGATATTTTTGCAGAGAAAAAAAGTTGCGCAAAATTTGCACATAACAAAAAGAAATACTAACTTTGCACTCGCAAAAGGGGATTAACCTCGCGCATTGAATCTCGTAAATCCGGATAGAACGGATAAGGAGTCAAAAAGAAAGCGCAGTGGGGATAATCCGAAAAGCAAAGAGGGTGCCATAGCTCAGTTGGTAGAGCAAAGGACTGAAAATCCTTGTGTCCCCGGTT